>JAABTD010000142.1 GCA_011390065.1 Desulfobacteraceae bacterium | reverse complement strand
TAAAGGATACGATGGAGGTCGCGCCCTGACCTTGTGGACAAGGTGGACCGGGTCTATTTTTCCGATCCACCGGCGGCAGGTCCCCCGTCCGATAGAGGAAAAAAGACCCGGAAGACGCTTCCCCGGCCGGCCCCGCTCTCCACGGTCACGACGCCGCCGTGGACCTTCACGATCCCCTGGACCACCGCCAGCCCCAACCCCCGGCCGGTGAACTTTTGGGTGAAAAACGGGTCGAACAGCTTGTCCATGCACTCCGCCGGGATGCCGTTGCCCGTGTCGACGACCGCCAGGCAGGCATAGGCGTCGGCACGGGGTTCCCAGTCCATGGGAAAACGGGGGGTCGGGGGGATATCCGACGCCGGGACCGTCCGGACGTTCAGACGAATGACGCCCGCGCCAGCCCCGAACGATTCCCACGCGTTTTCCACCAGGCGGGACAACACCTGTTCGATCAACTCCGCCACGCCGTCGATGGTCGGGCCGGATTCGGGCAGATCCGCCTCCAGCCGCGTATCCGCAGGCAGCGCTTCCCGGAGGGTCGGCAAGGCCCGCCGGCAGAGATCGCTCAGGTCCAGGGGAACCCGTTTGCCGCGCATCTGGCCCAGGTAGGTCAGCAGCAGGCCGCTCACCTCCGCCGCCTGCCGGGCCCCCTCCATGGCCCGGACGAGCCTGGTCCGGATCCCCGCGTCCTTTGGCAGGTCGGGCAGAGCCAGTTCCAGATTGCCCAGCACCACCGACAACTGATTGTTGAAGCGGTGGGCGATGGCGCCGGCCATGCGCCCCAGACTCTCGGCCTTTTCCAGGTTATGGACATGCTGTTCCAGAAGATGGCGTTCCGTTTCGGCCCGCTTCCGGTCGGTGATGTCGGTTCCGGCGCAGACCAGGTATTCGACGTTGCCGTCGGCGTCCAGTTTGGGGGTCCGGACGATGTGGATCAGCCGTTGTTCCCCCGCGGCGTCGGGCGCCCATTCCTCGCTGGAGACCGGCGTTCCCGTGCTGAAGGCCAGGGCGGAGCCGGCCCGGCAGGCCGCCGCCACCTCGGGCGGCAAAAATTCGCTCATATTCCGGTAGGCGATCTCCTTTGGCTGAACGCCCATAAAATCCGCATGGGCCCGGTTGACCGCGCCATAGGTGTCGGGATCGGTCAAATACCAGACCTGGGTGGGGATGGTGTCGAGCAGGAGCCGGCGCTCCTCGGATTTCCGCTGCATCGCCGCTTCCAGCCGCTTCCGCTCCCGGATGTCCCGGCAGATGGAGACCGCGATGTCTTTCCCCTCGTGCCGGAACGACCGCACATGGGTTTCGATGGGGATGGCGCAGCCCTCGCGATCCAGGTGGCGGGTTTCGAACATGACGCTGCCGGCGGCCATCCGTTTCCGGATGTCGCCTAACCGCTCGTATTCCCCGGGCGGCATGAGATCCCGGGGATCCAGGGCCATTAACTCCTCCCGGGTGTACCCCAGCAGATCGCAGGCGGCCCGATTGACCTCCACGAGCGGGCCGGGCCGGTTGTCGGGGCCGATTTCATGGATCCAGGCCGCGTCGTTGATGCCGTCGAGAAGGGCCCGGTAGAAGGCCTCGCGCCGGGCCAGATCCCGGGTCCGCTGCTCCAGGAGCCGCTCCACCCGCAGCAGCGATTTTTCCCGGCGGGCGCCGTCGCACAGCTTGATGAGATAGGCCCCCTCGAAGGGTTTGCGCAGGTAGGCGGCCGCTCCCTTCTTCATCCATTCCAGGGCCAGTTCGGGACGGGAATCCATGGTGATCATGACGCAGACGCAGTCCGGCTGAAGGCCCCGGAACGCCTCCAGCAGTTCGTCGCCGGACCGGTCCGGCAGGTGGTAATCGATCACCGCGACATCGTAAACGCCGGTCCTGAAGGCGTCCTCGGCCGCCCGGGCCGTCAGGACGAAATCGGCCTCGTAGCCGCGGGCTTCGAAGACGGTTTTCAGATAGTCGCACAGGGAACGGCTGTCGTCGACGATCAGGACCCGAAGGAGGGACTGCCGCGCCCGGCCCTGGAGCAGGGCCCGGACCTGGGCGAGGAACCGGCGCCCCTCCACCGGCGCGGACATGAACGCATCGGCCCCCAGCTCGGCTGTGATCCGGGCCGCCTCGTCCCCGGAAAATGTGGCCGACACCACCAGGATGGGCACATGATTGAAGGCGGCATACTCCATCGAGCGGAGCAGCCGGCAGAACCGCCATCCGTCGATGCCCGGCATGTAGAGATCGGTAATGATAAGATCCGGCGGCCGGTTTCGGTCCATGGCCTTCAGCGCGGCCTCGGCGCTGTCGAAGGTCCGGGCCGCAATCCCCTCTTTCCGCAACAGACCGGCCGTCGCCGCCATCTGGGTGACGTCGTCGTTGACCACGGCGGCGACGGGGGTAGAACACATCGATTCCACATCCAGGATAAAAATGCCGTCGGCCGAACAGTCCAGCGCTTCCCGGCTTTCTTCCATTATAACGTCTCCGTTTTCAAAAATCCCCATTTGAAACTTCATCAGCGATGAAGGGTAAGCCCCCTTCGGCATGCGGATTCATGGGCGTCCTCCTTGTTCAATTATTATCGGTTGTTAAACAACCGGATTCGTCTCTGAATGGTGCGCTGCGTGAGGGGCAATCCATCACCGGTCGGGAGCGGGCCGCCCAGGGTGGACGTTTTGAACCGATATCCCGTTTTTATTACCGTTTTCCGATGTTTTTTTCAAGGAGAGATCGATTGCGGCGGAACCGGGATGACTAGACGGGAAGCGCGTCGTTCTTTCTGGTTGTTTGATCTTTTGTTGTGAAAGCCTTACTGTGGAACAGTTCAGATGTTGCAGTTCCGCCATTTCGGCAATTCGAATACGTTTGAAATCTGCGTCCAAGGAGCCTCCCATGAAATCCCCCAATCCGGAATACATCCGGCGATTGAAAGAAACGGTCAAAGAAGCGCCCTATCCGCGCCATATGGCCATGGAGCTGGCCGAGATTGGTTTTGACGAGGCCGCGGCGACGCTGACGCTGGCCGAGTGCCACATGCAACCCTTCGGCATCGTTCACGGCGGGGTGATCGCGACGTTGATCGATACGGCCACCTTCTGGGCCGCATTCCTGCGGTTGCCGGACGGCCATGGTCTGGTCAACATTGACCTCAAATTGAATTACTTGAAATCAGTGAAAGAAGGGACGCTGAGGGCCGAAGGCCGCTGCCTCCGTCACGGCCGCTCCGTCAGCTATGCGGAGGCGAGCGTTACGGACGAGCACGGCGACCTTCTGGCCCATGGCACATCCACCCTCATGACGCTGCCCGGCAAAGGGCTTCAACTCGGGGTGAAAAAATTTCTGGATGGATAAGGCCCCCATCCGGAAGGAAGGGGAAAAGCGGGACGGGGGCCGGAGAGGGTTCTGCTACCAGTTTTCTCCCAACAGCTCGAAATGGGCCTGGGGATGAGCGCAGGCGGGGCACATCTGGGGCGCTTCGGTTCCCTCATGGAGGTACCCGCAGTTGCGGCAGCGCCACATGACCGGCGCCTCGCGCTTGAAAACCTTGTCCGCTTTGATGTTGCCGGCCAGTTCCACATACCGTTTCTCATGCTGCTTCTCCGCCACTGAAATGGCGTCGAAGAGCATGGCGATGGCCTCGAAGCCCTCGTCCCGGGCAACCCTGGCGAAGCCGGGATACATCTCGGTGTGCTCATGGCGTTCGCCGGCGGCCGCCGCCGTCAGGTTGTCGTAAGTGGACCCGATGACGCCGGCCGGAAATGCGGCGACGATCTCCACGTCGCCGCCTTCGAGAAACTTGAAAAAACGCTTGGCGTGCTCCTTTTCCTGGCCGGCCGTCTCTTCGAAAATATCGGCGATCTGGACGTATCCTTCTTTTTTCGCCGCGCCGGAAAAATAGGTGTAGCGGTTGCGGGCCTGGGACTCGCCGGCAAAGGCGGTCATCAGATTCTTCTCTGTCTGGGTGCCGTTGATGCTTTTCAAAATGCGCTTCTCCTCTTTTGACGCTAATGAATTGGCTTAGAGAAACCCGTCGCGGTTTATTTGCGTCGGGCTTCGGTGGACTTGCCATCATTATGGATAACTATTTTCTCTCCATAATTATTTTTTTATAAAATAAACTATTAAGATCAGCCGTGTCAAGTCCGAATTTATAGAACCGGCGACAAGAAAGTGTTTTTCTCACAGGATCGTTTTCAGGTGGGCCAGGCTCGCCGTCAAATCCGTCGGATTATCTGAAAAAATCTCCAGGGTGACCGTCCCGTCGTAACCGATCCCTTTCAAGGCCTGTGATATGCCCTTCAGATCCACCGATCCCTTTCCCAGTCGGATATGATCGTCGCGCTGGCCTTTGTTGTCGCTGACATGGAGATGCCCGATCCGGTCCCCGAAACGCCGGATAAAGGCGGCCGACCGCCCCCGGGTTTTATCCTCGATATTGGCGTGGCCCACATCAAGGGTCATCCGGAATTCAGGAAATCGTTTGAAAAGCCGCTTGAAATCATCGGGTTCCACGAACGCGTTGCAGTTGGGCGGCATGTTCTCGGCACACAGGTCGACGCCCACCGACGTCGCCTTTTCAGCGATGAGCGCCAGGCTTTCGTAGGCGCATTCCAGGGCCGCATCCTTCACAAATACGCCCATCCCTTTGATATGGCCCGGATGGAGCACGGTTTTTTCCACGCCCAGTGCGGCGCACGCCTCCAGGGACCGGCGCATCTCTTCAACGGAAGCCCGGCGGATCGATTCCGTGAGATCGGCGATGTGGACGAAAGTGGGCAGATGGCCGACCAGCCCCATGCCGTATTGCTTCAAAGCGTTGAGGATCTCGGTTTTCTGTTCCTGAATCACGCTGTAGTGGGCCTGGGGCGCGTCCATGGTCAATTCCAGATAATCGAATCCAAGTTCGCCATAGGTTTCGATGGCGGTGGAAACGGGGTGAATGGGAAAATTCATGGCGCCGAATTGCATTCGGATTCTCCTTGGGCATCGTTATGTCAGAATGTCAAACCAGTGTGGCGCCGGCTGCCGCCATCTTCCCGATGGCTTCTTTGCCGCCTTCGGGGGTCACGGGCTTCATGGCGTCCCGGATGACGAATACCGCCAGACCGGCCTCCCGGGCATCCAGGGCCGTGGCCAGGACGCAGACATCCTGGGCCAAGCCGCCGATCCAGAGCCGTCCGATCTTCTCCCGTTTGAGGAAATCCGCGAATCCGGTTTGATCAAAGGCAGAGTTCTGGTCCTGGTCGAACCGGGTTCCTTTGGTCACCACCACGGTCTCTTCCGGCAATTTCAGATCCGGATGGAAAGCGGCGCCGTCAGTATCCTGAACGCAGTGGACCGGCCACTGGCCGCCCTCCGGCTCGAAACTGACATGACGCGTGGGATGCCAGTCCCGGGAGGCGAAAATCGCCACATCCTTTGTCTCCGCCGCCGCGATCCATTCGTTGAGCACCGGAACCACCTGGTCTCCGCCCTCCACGGCCAGGGCGCCGCCGGGGCAGAAATCTTTCTGGAGGTCCACGATGAGCAGACCGTCTCCTTTTTTCATTGCATCATATGCCAACGTCATGGCATCTTTCCTTTCTCCGGATTTTCCGGTTGCAATGCACAACATTGATCTTTAAACCCTATCACAGCCTGAGCCCGCCTTCAACCGAATCCCGCCACTGCCCGGACAGCGCCCTTCATTGGCGATATGGGTTGATAATTGGGTGATTGTGGCGTATGGAAAGGGGATGAAATTTAAAGACGCAAGCAGCATGACAGAGGACACGTCGGCCCATGTATAAAAATTTTTTCGGCTTCAATGAACGGCCCTTTCAGCTGGTGCCGAACCCGGCCTATCTTTTCTTAAGCAAAGGACATGAGGAAGCCCTGGCCCATCTCACCTATGCGGTCTCCCAAGGCGACGGCTTCGTGGAAATCACCGGCGAGGTCGGCACGGGCAAGACCACCCTCTGCCGGGTATTTCTGGAAAATCTGGGCAAGGACATCGAGGCCGCTTACATCTTCAATCCCAGACTCGATTCGGTGCAGTTGCTCAAAGCCATCAACGACGAATTCGACATTTCGTCGGACGCCGACAACACCAAGGACCTCATCGACGCCCTCAACGGCTTTCTCATGGAAAAGAAGGCCGAAGGCCGGAAGGTGTTGCTGCTCATCGACGAGGCCCAGAACCTGAGCATGGAAATCCTTGAACAGCTCCGGCTTCTCTCCAATCTGGAAACCAGCACCAGCAAGCTCCTCCAGATCATCCTGGTGGGACAGCCGGAGCTGGGACAAATGCTCGATTCCCACGAACTGCGCCAGTTGGGGCAGCGGATTACCCTGAGCTGCCATCTGAGCCCGCTTGATTTCAACGAAACCCGGGATTACATCCAGCACCGGATTCAGATCGCCTCCCGGAAACCCGGCGTCAAACTGACCCTTGGCGCCTACTATGCCATCCATCGGTTTTCCGGAGGGATTCCCCGACTCATCAACATCGCCTGCGACCGGGCGTTTCTGACCGCTTTCGGGCTCGGCAAACACAAGGTGACCGGGACCATCGCCAATATGGCCATCCGGGAACTGGCCGGCCGCGGGGATCGGCGCAAGGGCCTGCCGGGGCGCGAGAAAGTGCTCTGGAGTCTGGGGGCCATCCTGTTGATCACGGTGATCGTACTGCTGTATGCCCCTTCCCTCCAACAGAAAACCGGGGACCCGTTTTCGGCCTCCATGCCCCCGGTCGATGCGACCCCGCCGTCTCCAATCACGGCTGACGACCGGGAACCGGACGCAGCAGCCGACGCGCCGGAGGTCCGGGAACCCGAGGCTGCGGATGCGGAATTGGAGGCGGCCGACGGGGAGGGCGCCGGGACGGCGGCGATGGAAACGCCTCCTCCGCCGCGAACAGCGGCCGTTGCCGACCGCACCCTCGAAGATTACCTGATGCAGACGAGCGCTCTCGAATCGCGATTTGCAGCCCTGCGGGCGGCCATCTCCCTCTGGGATGAAGAGGGGCTGGTCAGCGCCTCCCTGGAAAATGTGAACGATCCCCAGACGTTTTTCCGGATCGGCGCTAAACAGAACGGGCTCCTCATCCACCGGGTAGACGGAGATCTGGGACTGGTGCAACGGCTCAATGTGCCGGCCATCCTCGAATTTTATCCACCGGGGGAATCCTTGCCCGTCTACGCCGCTCTGGCCCGGATCGAAGAAGGCGGGTTGATTTTCAAAACAGAACGGCCGGGCGAGGAGATTCTCGCCGAACCCCACGAAGTCGAGACGTACTGGCAGGGGGGCGGCTACATTCCGTGGAAGGATTTCTTCGATTTCGGCGGCACAATCCCCAAAAACGCCTCCGACGACGCTGTCATCAACCTGAAAATGCTCCTCCAGGAAATCGGATTTCAGAACATCGGCATCAGTCCGGCGTATAACGACCAGGTGCGTCAGGCCATCGAGTTGATCCAGGAACGCAACGGCCTCTCCGTGGATGGCGTGGTGGGTCCCCGGACCAAGATCATCCTTTACAACGAATTGAAAACCCTGAAGACGCCCCATCTGACCCGTGCCAGCTGATGTCCGTCCAGATATGAGGTCACTCTTTGAGTTCCATCCTGAAAGCGCTTAAAAAACTCGAGTCGGAAGCCCCCGACCGGACAGAAGACGCCGCCCCTTCCCTCCACCGGGCCATGGATGTCCGACGAACGCTCCACGACCGATTCAGAAAGCCGCGGCTGCTTCGCCGTTTTTCGCTGGCGCTGACCGTGACGCTGGTTCTGGCGGTTGGCGCGTGGGCATATCTCAACCGGCAGGCAGCTCCCATCCTCAAGGAGGACCACTCCGACAGAGAGATCGCCAGGAAAAGGGCGGAAAAACCGGCCCCTCCCCCTGCAGCCGCCCCTCCGGCGCCGGCATCCGTCGTCAAAGCGGCGCCCGGCCTTTCCCGACCGCAACCCCGGGAGACCGGACCCGGCGCATCGCCTGCCGAGACGCCCCCGCCAGAGCCGGCGCCGATGCCCACCCCCCTGGCCAAAGCGCCCGCGACGAAAAGAATCGGACCTTCTGAAAAGCCGGCGCCCTCCGCCGCCGCCCTCCATGATCTCGCCGTGCAAACGCCGCCGGCCGACCCGGAACCTGAAACCCCGCCTTCCATAGAGACGCGCCAGTCGGCCGCGGGACAGGGGCCGACGGCCGGCGCCGGCGATGCCGCCATAGACCAGAGATCCGACCCGCGGTATCACATTCAGGCCCTGGTCTGGTCCGAAGCGCCCGAAGGCCGCATGGCCATGGTCAACGGCAACATCGTCAAAACCGGCGGAGCGGTGGGCGAAGCCAGGATCGTCCACATCGGTGAAAACTTTATCATTTTAGAAGAAAACGGGCAGAAATGGCGGCACCCCTTCCGGGTCCAGTAAATCCGCATCTCCGTGGCATCGTCCTTCCGCGCCGCGCTCCGCGGCCGGATTTTCCCTGTTTTTCTTTACAAAACCCGTCATGATTTTTTATGCTCAGGATTCAGGATATGATTCTTTATCTCATCAACGGCATCTGGAGGTGACTATGTCCGAAAAAAAATGGGTGTTTCGGTTCAATGAAGTGGAGGCGGTTCAGACCTACGCCGGCAAGTCCTGGGAGGATGTCCGCGCCCTGCTCGGCGGAAAAGGCGCGAACCTTTTTGAGATGCTCCGGATCGGCGTACCCGTGCCGCCCGGATTCACCGCCACCACTGAGGCCTGCCTTGCTTTCCTGGATGCCGGCGGGTTCTTTCCCGAAGGGCTCTGGGAACAGGAGCAGGCCGCCATGGCCTATGTGGAAGCCGAGACCGGCAAAACCTTCGGCGACCCGGACAATCCGCTTCTGGTCTCCTGCCGCTCCGGGGCCAGGATCTCCATGCCCGGCATGATGGACACCGTGTTGAACATCGGCCTCAACGACGCCACGGCCCGGGGTCTGGCGAAAAAAACCGGGGATGAACGGTTCGTCCTGGATTCCTACCGTCGATTGATCCAGATGTTCGGCAACGTGGTCATGGGGATCGAAGACGAGGTGTTTGAAGAGGTCATCACCCAAACCAGGGAAAATGCCGGCGTGGAAACCGACGCCGAACTCACGGCTGAGGCTTGGCAATCGGTCATCGACCGCTTCAAGGCCCTTTTCAAGGCCCACAGCCGGCTCGATTTCCCGGAAGACCCCTACGTCCAGCTCATGCTGGCCACGGAAGCCGTATTCAAAAGCTGGAATGTCAAGCGAGCCGTGGACTACCGGCGGGCCGCGCGGATTCCCGACGACCTGGGCACGGCAGTGAACATCGTCGCCATGGTCTTCGGAAACATGGGCAACGACTGCGCCACGGGCGTGGCCATGACCCGGAACGGTTCCACCGGCGACCCCCGCATCGAAGGGGATTACCTGATCAACGCCCAGGGAGAAGACGTGGTGGCCGGCATCCGGATGACCAAGGACATCACCCAGCTGAAAGATGAAATGCCCGAGGCGTGGGAAGAATTCTCCGAAATCGCCCGGAGGTTGGAGCGCCACTACCGGGAGATGCAGGATGTGGAATTCACCATTGAAAAGGGCAAGCTCTGGATGCTCCAGACCCGGGACGGCAAACGGACCGCCCAGGCGGCTGTCCGCATTGCAGTGGACATGGCCGACGAGGGGCTCATTTCCAAAGAAACGGCGGTGATGCGGGTCAAGCCGGAGCATGTGGATTTCTATCTCCACCCGCAATTTTCCATCGAAGCGCTGGACGTGGCCAATGAAATGGGGCAGTTTCTCGCCGAAGGGCTCAATGTATCGCCGGGCGCGGCCGTGGGCGTCGTGGCCCTGGACGCCGACCTGGCGGAAACCTGGGGCAAGGAGGGCAAGGACGTGATCATGGTCCGGGCGGAGACCAAACCCGACGACGTCCACGGCATGCTCGCCGCCAAGGGCATTCTCACCACCCGGGGCGGCCGCACCAGTCATGCGGCTCTGGTGGCCCGTCAGTTCGGCAAACCCTCTGTGGTGGGGGTGTCCGCCCTGAAAATCGAGATGGGCAAACGGGAACTCCGCATGGGCGACACGGTGATTCACGAAGGTGATTTCATCTCCATCGACGGGACGCAGGGCAAGGTCTATGCCGGGAAACTGGCCACCACTGTTCCCGACATCAACGACCCGTATATCCTCAAACTTCTGTCCTGGGCCGACGAGTTCCGGAAACTGGGCGTGTGGGCCAATGCCGATTACCCCAAGGATGCCCTGCGGGCCCGGGAATACGGCGCCCAGGGCATCGGCCTGTGCCGGACCGAGCACATGTTCATGGAAACCAACCGGCTGCCCATTGTTCAGAAGATGATCATGGCCGAACTGCCCTTCGATCGCCGCGACGCCATCGCCGCCCTCCTGCCCTTCCAGCGGGAGGATTTCGCCGGTCTTTTCCGGGCAATGGACGGCCTGCCGGTGGTGGTCCGGCTCATTGATCCGCCGCTCCATGAGTTCCTGCCCGATCATGTGGAGCTGATGAACGCCTTGTCGGACCTGAAGATCCGGCTCCAGCACGCCGGAACCCTTCAGGAGATCGACGATCTGCTGGAGGAGATCAAGATCAAACAGCAAATCCTCAAGCGGGCCATGAGCCTCAGGGAATCCAATCCCATGCTCGGCATGCGGGGCGTCCGGCTGGGCATCCACATCCCCGAACTGACCCGGATGCAGGTAAGGGCCATCTTCGAGGCGGCTTGCAAAGTCTCAAAGGAAGGGGTCGACGTTCACCCCGAGGTGATGATCCCCCTGACCAGCCACGCCAACGAACTGAAGGTCCAGCGCGCGACCCTGGAGACCGAAGCCAAACAGGTCATGGAGGAACAGCGGATGGAGATCGACTACAAGTTCGGCACCATGATCGAAATCCCACGGGCAGCGCTCACTGCCGACGAGATCGCCGAGTACGCCGAGTTCTTTTCCTTCGGCACCAACGACCTGACCCAGACCACCTTCGGCATCTCCCGGGACGACGCTGAATCGGAATTCCTCATCGAGTACATGGAATCGGGGATTCTGCCCAACAATCCCTTTGCCAATCTCGACCCCGAAGGCGTGGGTGAACTGATGCGCATCGCCATCGGCAAGGGCCGGGCCAAAAATCACCGGCTGGAATGCGGCATCTGCGGCGAACACGGCGGCGACCCCAAATCCATCGACATCTGCCACCGGCTGGGGCTCAACTACGTCTCCTGCTCGCCCTTCCGGGTTCCCGTGGCGCGACTGGCTGCGGCCCATGCGGCCATCAACGCCGGCAAAGAAGAACAGTAGGGAAGATCAACGAAAAATGCTGCGGAACTGCGACCGTCAAGCGGAAGAGCCTTAGACCCAAAAACGCCGCTTTTTCCATATAACAGGTGAAACAAATGGCAACTGCCACAAAAAAAGAAACTCCCATGGGGGAGGTCGGAGAAAACCTTTTCAACTACGCCATCGAACGGGACGACCTGAAGCCCATCGTTCAACATCTGCCGTCGGCGTCCAAAATCGACCCGGTGACCATGGAGTATGAAATCCAGATCCTCAGGATCGTCAGCGTCGGCTGGGGCATCGTCTATTTCACGGCCCGATCGGAGATGAAAGAGGCTCTGGCGCAAACCTACTGGAACATCGTTCAACAGTTTTCCGTCAACATTTCCGCCATGAGTTCAGCCAGCGCCGGCAAGGACATCGACTATTTCAACATCCTGAAAGACCGACTCGACGTTTATGTCAATGCTCTCAACGTCTTTTCCGACGTGCAAGATCCCGGCCCGGTCATCGGCCACACCTACGCCAAACTCTGCGGGGATGAAGAAGACATGTACGTCATGATCGCCGGCAAACGAGTGTTCCACCTCGCCCTGGCGGGGGTCAAGGGATATCTGGAATCCATCGAAATTGGGTGAGGAACCGGCCATGGATTTCGTATCAGAACCAGAAGCAGACTACAGCGCCGGGATGAGGGCTTCCACGGTATTTTTAGGCGACGCCGGGGCGCTTCTCAAAAAATTGCCGGAAAAATACTTCCGGTGCTGCATCACCTCTCCTCCTTACTGGGGCCTGCGGGACTACGGCATTGAAGGTCAGATCGGGGCCGAGGAACAACCTGCGGTCTTTGTTCAACATCTCGTCGAAGTATTCGCAGAGGTCAGGCGCGTCCTGACGGAGGATGGGACCCTCTGGCTGAACATCGGTGATTCGTACACCAGCGGAAACAGAGGATATCGGGCTCCGGATCGTAAAAATCCCGTTCGCGCGATGTCTTATCGCGCGCCGACCCCGGACGGGCTCAAAGCGAAAGACCTCATCGGCATCCCGTGGCGGCTGGCCTTCGCCTTACAAGAAGCGGGGTGGTATCTCCGAAGCGACATCATCTGGGAAAAGCCCAATTGCATGCCCGAAAGCGTCAAGGATCGACCCACCCGTGCCCATGAGTATCTCTTCCTGCTGACGAAATCCCTGAAATATTATTATAATCATGTCAACATCCGGGAACCCAACGGACGCAATCGGCGCACCGTTTGGTCCATTCCCACCGAACCTTTTACAGGCGCCCATTTCGCCACCTTCCCACCAAAACTCGTGGAACCCTGTATTCTGGCCGGTTCCAAACCCGGTGATTGGGTTCTTGATCCTTTTTTCGGCTCGGGGACCGTCGGCGTGGTGTGTGAAGAGCAAAAACGCAACTACATCGGCATTGAGCTGAATCCGGATTACGTGGAGATCGCGATCAATCGCATTCGAAATGTTCAACCGCCCATGTTCACCAACGATAAGGAAGCCGCGGGATGACCGTCTTCACCGTGCCGGAGCCCGATCTCCAGATCGAATTCTACAACCGACTCTCCCAGCTTCGCCATACCTGCCTTCTTGAAGCGCTGCTCGATGTGGTCTCGAAACTCGACATTCCGACCATCGATCAGGAACTGAAGGAACAGGTCTCCCCGGATGCGCTGCGCAAAACCGCCGGCTGGGGACTCCGGGGAGAGGTGATTTTCGCGACGCCCCATGTCCTGGAGGCCGATCCGAAACTGCTTGGATATTACCGGCTTCTGCTGG
>JAABTD010000364.1 GCA_011390065.1 Desulfobacteraceae bacterium | reverse complement strand
GACTACATCGCCAAGCCCATCGACCCGGACGATCTGAAAACGACCCTCTGCCGATGGATCCCCCTCGGCCGGGAACGCCATGACCCATGACGGCGAGCCCGACGATCATCGGCGCCCCGCATTTCAACTTCTTGAAAGGAATCACCACCATGACCGATATCCCCAACCCCGTGGATCTGACCCGCACCCTTCTCCTCTTCAACACCGTGAACCCGCCCGGCAATGAATCGGAACTGGCCCGTTTTGCAGGAGATCTGCTGTCCGGTGTCGGATATGAGGTCTCTTACCGTTCTTTTGACCTGAAACGGACCAATGTGATCGCAATATTGCGGGGCGGGGGGAAAAAGCTTCCGCTTTGCTTCTCGGGGCACATGGACACCGTCCCGCTGGGCAACGCCCGCTGGCGGGTGGATCCCTTTTCCGGCGAACAGGAGGGCGATATCCTCTATGGCCGGGGATCCTCGGACATGAAGGGGGGGCTGGCGGCCATGATCGTTGCAGGGCTGCGTTTGGCCCGACTGGACCGACGGGCTGCGGACATCACCCTGGTGTTGACCGCCGGAGAAGAACACGGCTGCCAGGGCGCCGCCTATCTGGCGGATCAGGAGAAAAAGACCCTGGGCCGGGCCGGCGCCCTCCTGATCTGCGAACCCACGGCGAACTATCCCATGCTGGGCCACAAGGGGGCCCTCTGGCTGGAGGCCGAAGCCCTGGGCGCGGCGGCCCACGGCTCCATGCCCGAACAGGGGGTGAACGCCATCTACAAAATCGGGCGGGCGATCAGCCGGCTGGAGGCCTACCGATTCACCGTCGAATCCCATCCGGTTCTGGGGGCGCCCACCCTGAACGTCGGCACTGTCTCCGGAGGGACCACGGTCAACATCGTTCCGGACCGGGCCGTCATCGGCATCGACATCCGGACCGTGCCGGGTCAGAAAGTCGAAGCGGTTCGGGCGGATCTGGCCGCTTATCTGGGGGAAGAGGTGCAGTTGTCGTCGGCGGTGGGAGCGGAAAGCGTCTGGACCGATCCGGCGGATCCATGGGTGCGGGAGGTCTTCGGCATCATGGAACCGGTGATCGGGGAACCGCCGGAGGTCCGGGGCGTTGCCTACTTCACCGACGCCTCGGCATTGAAGGCCGCCATGGGTCATCCGCCCACCTTCATCCTGGGCCCGGGGGAACCTTCTCAGGCCCACAAGACGGACGAATACTGCTATGCCTCCAAAATCGAAACGGCGGCAGAGGCCTATTTCCGGATCGGGAGGCAGTGGACGGAGGGATGAACCGCCTTATTTTTTTCCCTTTGCAAAAAAAACCATCAGGGTTTTAACGATCTCCGTTACGATGATGGAGTAAGTGGAGATGCTGTCGGCGGTTTTGTGTACGGCGATCAGGGTGTCGCCGACGTTGGTGCTCACCTGGTCGATGACCGCTTCGGTCTGGTTGACGCTCCGTTTGACCCCGAAGCTGGCCTCGTTGAGATTTTCCGTGATGACCGACAGGTTGGCCAGGGACTGGTCGATGTTCTTGCTGTTGGCGTCCAGGCGTTTTTGTATCTCCCTGATCAGCCCGTTCAGGTTTTTCAGGGTCACAGCCAGATAAGCGCCGATGCCGAGAACCAGGAGAAAAAGGATAAAAAAGCCGAGATCTCCCAAGGTGATGGTGATGTTCATCTGGCGTCCCTCCTGCGTCTATTTCTTCTTTTTTCCTTTGTCCTCATCCGATGCCGGCGTCCCTTCTTTTTCTTCAGCAGCTTCCGGAATCTCTTTTACCGCTTCGACGTACCGGCGGGCGGCATCGCTGACCCGCTCCTTCTGACCGGCGAGCATCTGCCGCGTTTCATCGAGGTTGTCTCTAACCGTGTCGAGGGCCTCGTTGGTTTTAGAGGCGATCTGTTCCCGGGTCTCCTTGCCCGATCGGGGCGCAAACAGAAGACCGGCCGCAGCGCCGGCTGCAGTGCCAAGGGCGGCGCCCAGCACAAATTTTCCGGCCCGTTTTCGCCGCTCTTCTCGTTCTCTTTCCGTTCTCATCCTGTCGATGGTGTCTTTTAAAAACATGCTGCCTCCTGCGATGATGACTGGATAAACGACATTTTTCATGGGTGCGTCACCTCTGTTTTCTGCCAAGTTGGCTTTTATGCACTGTATCTTTGTTTAAGATACCCGGTCTGGAAACAGCTGTAAATGGGGCAAAGGGTGCATAATCGTTCCGGGGGCGCCTTATATTCACCGCCCGATCATGGGCAGGGCGCATTTTTCTTGCACTGCGGCGGTTAGCGGCTATAGTGCCGGAGTGGTTTCTGCAACATTCCCGCTGCGGTTGAAATGACACCAGACATGGAAGGATGATGGACCGATATGATGATCCAACAGTTCTTTGCGATTTTCATCGATGTGGTTTCGCCGGTGTTCGGCGTGGTGCTGATCAGCTACGTGGCCGGGCCGAAGCTGAACCTGCAGGTCCAGACCCTGTCCCGGTGCGCTTTTTACCTGCTGATTCCGGCCTTTGTGTTCAACATCATCAGCCGCGCGGAGATTCAGGCCGGGACGGCCGTCCGGATGATTGTCTACATCGCCGTCGTCCATTTGATCCTCGCGGCGCTGGGATTCCTGCTGGGCCGGGCCTTGAACCGGCCGCGGGAGGTGATGGGGGCCTACGCGCTCATCGCGGTCTTCGGCAATACGGGCAATTTCGGGCTCTCGCTGATCAATTTCCGGCTGGGGGAGATCGGGCTGGAATCCGCCACCATCTATTTTCTGGGGCTCACGGTCATCACGTTTTCGGTGGGCGTCGGTGTGGCCTCCTGGGCCGGGGGGCGGAGCAAGTGGCGGTCGCTCCTTTCGGTGTTCAAAACGCCGGCGCTCATCGCCGTCGTTCCGGCGGTGCTGGTCAATGTGGCCGAGGCCCCGGTTCCGCTCTTCCTGGACCGGCTCATCGGCCTCATGGCCCAGGCGATGATCCCCGTGATGCTGGTGACCCTGGGCGTGCAACTTTCCGCAACGGGGCGGCTCCGGGTCACGCGGGACGTCTGCATCGCCAGCGGGCTCCGGCTCATCGCAGGGCCCATCGCGGCCGCCCTGCTGATCCTTCCCTTCGGCCTCGCCGGCCCGGAACGGGCCACGGGCATCCTCCAATCGAGCATGCCCGCCGGCGTTATGACCGCCCTTATCGCCATCGAATACAACATGGCCCCGGAGATGGTGACCCACACGGTTTTGTTTTCCACCGTTGTGAGTTTTTTTACGTTGACGGTGATGATGTCGGTGGTGTGAGTACCGACGCCATCCTTTTTTGATGCGGCATGGATAGAAAGCGGCTTGCTTGCACCGCTCGGCATGTTTCCAGGTAATCCTCAACGGCGTTTTGGAAGTCGGCTTCGAGTTCATCCACCGTACCGCCTTCAAAGCCGATGACATCTGCGATCCCGATGACGCGGCCATGAAAGACTCTGTCGTCGGAGTCAAAATTGACGGTCCCGACATAACCTTTATAGGACATCGTGTTATTCATCATGGCTTTGCTCCTGTTTTTCCGGAAGGGGTAGAATCTGCTCTCGGCGGATTCAGGAAATGATCTCCGCGAGATGCTTTTTGGGGATGTCGAGGGTCAAAAGATAGCGAATCAGAAGATCGATGGATACCGTGGGATCGAAAGAACGGGCCGAATCTCCATGGTTGGGGCCCGGATTCCCCTGGCCTGGGCCATGGCCTCCCATGGGCAAGGTGATAGTTTTTCTTGACAGAGAACCCACTGTGACAATAGTGTGTCGAT
>JAABTD010000021.1 GCA_011390065.1 Desulfobacteraceae bacterium | reverse complement strand
GCATTTCAGCCGGATACCACATCTTCGGCAACAAAATTTTGACCAGCGGGTTTTTCGAGTGAAAATAATCCCGTGCGTCATAATCAAACAGCTTAACGAACAGATATTCAAAATGCAAGAACACCCTGCGGCCCAGGCGGAAATCGATTTCCCGCTTCACGTCCTTTCGCCACCGCTTCCGATCCGTAAACAACACCACGGGAACCACCAGCGCATGGGGATGGGCCTCGGCCATGTCGGTGGCGTAATGCAAAACCTTGTAAATCGAAAATTTGCTTTTGTCCTCCTGAAATTCCACCAGCCACAACAGCAGTTGCCTTCTCTCGAATTCAAACAAAATCGGCATGTCCAGCAAAAACCCCCGGTCCAACAGACGCCGTTTTTTCGGCTCCTGGCGCGGAAATTCGACGCGGCGGATTTTGCCGAACGCGTCCAGGGCTTCAGGGAACAGCAATTCCAACGCCTCTTTCGGAAAATCCAGAAATGCGTTCTTTAAGTTTTGATCGTGATTTTCTCTCATTGGCCGCGGACGCCCCCGTTGTTCTTTTCAGTCCATCTCCGACATAAAAACGAGAACGACTTCAATATTATCCAGCGCATTTATGATTTAATTCCGCACAACCTTTGCAAAACCCGACAAAGAGTCCGCCAGCCATCCCGCTTTCAACATGTTTTTCAGTTGCTCCAAATCATTCGCGCCATTGATTTTTTCCGCAATCTCAAGGGGAACCGAACCAAATTGAGTGTTGAGGACTTGTTTTCGGTCTGCAAGCAACGCCTCGGGAACCAACAACGCGTCGAGATGAGCTTCGATCATATGTTTTTCAGCCAAATTAACTTGTCGTACAGCGTGTGGCCGATGGCAATCATTTCAAGCAGCGTTTTGAGCATTAACTACTAAGCGTTTTCCCAAATGAATAACGCTTCATCGACTTGCCCAATATGAGATTTATGATCTATATCAAGCAAACAACGAATTTTTTTCACTTACACCTAATCTCTTACCTATTTCGACACATGTTACATCTGCTTCACGCATTGCCTGGTACAATGCCACCTTAGCCGAAACCAACGGCGGCAGCACAATTGTTTTTTGGCCTGGCTCTGCCAGCGACGGTTTGGGGATATATCGATTTTCCTTGATACATCCTCCCAACGCGGCAATAAGACAGTCTGAAGCTTCGGACATCGCCTCATTTACTGTCTCTCCATCGGTTAAGGCTTCGGGAATATCTGGAAAAGCGACCAGGTAACTCCCATCATCTTGCTCAGCGATATTGAGAGGATATTCAAATTTCATAAGCCCCCATTATTCTTTTCCGATATCTTTAATTTCTAGACCAAGCTGGTTCAGCATGCTTTGCCGTTCATGAAATCAATCATCACGCGAAAACAACATATCATTACCACGGGAACCACCAGCGCCTCGGGATGGGCCTCGGCTCGCTTCGGGAAACAGCCACTCCAACGCCTCTTTCGGAAAATCCAGAAATGCGTTCTTCAAGTTTTGATCGTGATTTTCTCTCATTGGGCGCGGACGCCCTCGCCGCTCGTTTCAATCCAATTGATTGATAAACGGGAACGAATGCAACGCCACCCATCACATTCGGGATATTGACTAATTTTTTACAATCTTTATAAAATCCGACAAAGAATTCGCCAGAACCCCCTGTTTCAACATTTTCTTCAATTCGACCAAATCGGTCGTGCCATTGACGCTTTCAGAAACTTCAATCGGAACAGAACTAAACTTAGTATTGAGTACTTCCAACACATTTTCCCTCGCAACTTCAATGCGTCCTTTATCCTTAATATATTCAGCAAGCATAACCGTCTCCTTTCTCTCCTCCAAGGCTCTCAAAATATCGTCCCGCTCCTCTTGCCGAACATCGGCATAGACGTCGATAAAATCGACATATTTCTCGAACAACGCTGCGGAGGTCAATTCAAACAGTCCCTGATACGCCCTCATAATCACTTCGACGCGCATTTCAGCCGGATACCACATCTTCGGCAACAAAATTTTGACCAGCGGGTTTTTCGAGTGAAAATAATCCCGTGCGTCATAATCAAACAGCTTAACGAACAGATATTCAAAATGCAAGAACACCCTACGGCCCAGGCGGAAATCGATTTCCCGCTTCACGTCCTTTCGCCACCGCGTCCGGTCCGTGAACAACACCGCAGGAACCACCAGCGCCCCGGGATGAGCCTCGGCCATTTCGGTTGCGTACATCAACACCTTGTAAATGGAAAATTTTGCCTTGTCCTCCTGAAATTCCACCAGCCACAACAGCAATTGTTTTCGCTCGAATTCAAACAAAATCGGCATGTCCAGCGAAAGCCCCCGGTCAGACAGGCGCCGTTTTTTCGGCTCCTGGCGCGGAAATTCGACGCGGCGGATTTTACCGAACGCGTCCACCGCTTCGGGAAACAGCCATTCCAACGCCTCTTTCGGAAAATCCAGAAATGCGTTCTTCAAGTTTTGATCGTGATTTTCTCTCATTGGTCGCAGACGATCCCCGTCATCTCCCATCACCGCGCTTCCTTTCCATCCCTCGGCCACGCACGCGACGACGCCCGCTTCCACCGCCGATGCACTCAGAACCACTGCTCCGGATACCGCCGTACAAACTCATCGATGGGGCGGTTATGCGGCGCCGGGGCTTTGCTTTTTCCCGCCAACATTCGCGAAATCTTCCCTGCTCGGATCGGGTTCTGATGTTCACGAGTTAATTATATCCATTATGCGACCCGATTTCCAGGACCGTTGTCAGCACCTCATCCACCGATATGGCCGCCATGCAGTCGAACTCGCCGCTGCAAGTCGGCCGACGCCGACATGGAGAGCATTCACGAGGATGATAAATCACGGCCGTCGTTTCCCGCTCGGTCTCCAGATAGGGGCGGGTGGCCCCAAAAAGCGCCACGGTGGGACGGCCGAAGGCGGTTCCCATATGGGTCAGGCCCGTATCCACCCCAACGATCAACGCCGCGTCTTGCAACACCGCCATGCTCTGGCCCAATGTCGTCACGCCGGCCAGATCATGAAAACCGTCCCCTGCAGAGGGTGCAATTGAACGGGCCGCCGCGACATCATTGGGGCCGCCCAGCATGACGACGGGAAGTTCCATCCGCTCGCGGATCTCTCCGGCCAGGGCCGCCCACCGGTCTTCAAACCAGTGTTTCTGGGGCCGGGTGGTAAACGGGCAGAGGACCGCATACGCGCCATCGATGCCGGCTGATCGGAGCCGTTTTCGCATCGCGTCCGCATCTTCGGCTTTTACCGCCAGCTCCGGCAGGAAACCATCAGGCGAGAGGCCGATGGACGCCATCATGTGGCGGTATTCCGAACTCATCCGTTTCGTGCCCGGACCCCGGGAGATGATTTCCGTCATGAGAAACCGACCCGGTTCCCGGGAATCGAATCCAACCCGACGGGTTGCCCCTGAAAGCCATGCCAGGGCCCGGCTCCGCAGCAGCCCTTGCGCGTCAAGGGCGAGATCGAAGCGTTCGGACTTCAATCGTCGCCTCAGCGACCCAATTTCGCGGAGGAGCGCCAACACGCGTCCCTCTTTCAGCAAACGCCGCCATCGCCCCTTGTCCCAGAAGATCACGCCGTCGAGTTCCGGATGGTGCAGCAGGTCGGCCATGAACGGCTCCGCCAGCCAGACGATCCGGGCATCCGGAAAGCCCTGGCGAAGGGTCCGGATCATGGGGGAGGCCATGACGATGTCCCCCACGGCGCTGGGACGGATGATCAGGATGCGGATCATCTCAAAACAGCGGCGCCGGACCGATGCGCAGGATCGTCGAAAGCGTATCCGAACATCTCGATGTCGGTTTTGAACCGGTCGGCGATCAGTTGCGCGGTCTCGTCCGTGTAATATCTCCGGTAGTCTTTCCGATCCGTTGCCTGCCGCTTGTGGGGCAATCGCGGCGGATCGATGCCGATTTTGGCGCAGGCCTGCCGAAAATCGTCGGCCAGGTTCTCATACCGTCCGATGAAATCGACGATCACCTTCCCTCTCAAGTCGATTAAATAATCCGACTGCAGTTCGATCGACGTGTCGATGTGGAACTGATAGGGCCGGTCCGCTTTCAACTTCCAGCGCAGAAAGCTTTCGAAATCGTCCAATCCCTCTATGAGATGGGGCCGTTCCCGCCGGATGTGATGAAACGAACTCACCTGAAGATCCCAGGGATTGCGGACAAAGGCGAATTTGAACAGGCGGTCGAAAAATTCCCTGGGCAGCATTTCATAGGCCGCAATGATCTTGGCGTGCCGGGGCGGCTTGCAGGCGATCCGATGCCCGGTGAACCCGCTGATCCGGCTGCAGATCGCCATGGGAATCCGGTAAGGATCCCGCCATTTGTAAGGGCCCAGGGCGGCACGAATACTGGTGCCGCCGGTTTTGGCGATATGGACGAACAGAAACTTATGGGCTGGTGAAAGCAGCATGATTCAGCTCCGGGCCTCTGCGCTTTTTGAGTGTTCAGCTTCTGCGGGAAGCAGCAGGTCGCGATACCGCCGGCTGCTGACTGCCTGGGTATAGTCCGCTGCGGCGTCCTTCAGCATTCCCGTCTCCGGCGGATGGTCCAACGTTTCGACAATGGCCCGGGCCAACGCCCCGGCATCCCCCGGCGGGACCAGCCTGCCGTATCGGCCGCCCGCCAGTATCTCCGCCGGCCCGCTGGGGCAATCCGCAGCAACGGACGGGATGCCCAGCGCCAACGCCTCCACCAGCACGTTGGGCGCGCCTTCCCAAATCGAAGACAGGGCGAAAAGCGAGGCTTTTGCCACATAGGCGTAGGGGTTGTCAACGAATCCGGGCAGATCCACGTCTTTTTCAACCCCCAATTCGCCGGCCAGCCCTTCCAGCATGGCGCGGTCGCGCCCTTCCCCCAGGATCACCAACCGACAAGGGCGGTTTTGTCGAACCTGGGCAAAGGCCCGGACCAGCGTTGCGAAATCTTTCTGCCGGGTCAATCGACCGGAGCCGAGGATCACCGGCGGCTCATCCTCCACAAACCATGGATGATCGACCGCTTCTGCCGCGAGCACCGCCATCCGGTCCGTGACCACCGGGTTCGGGATCACCGTCATCCGATCCATTGGCAAACCGGTGATGCCGCTCAAGTCTTCGATGATGCCCTTTGAGTTGCCGACGATCTCGTCGGCCCGGTTGTAAAAAAGCCGTATCATCAACCGCCACAGGATCTTCAAGGCGTCGGGTTTCCCGATCAGGGACCCCGACACATGGGTGCCCATGCGAACCGCCAGTCGGGTCGGCACGCCCGCCAGACGTTTTCCGACAATGGCGATTCGATTGGCCCGATCCTTGGCGGCCAGCAGGGCGGCCGGGCGCTCGCGCTTCAGGTAGCGGACCAGTTCCGGCAATGCGCTGAGCGCATGGGAGGCCCGCAGTCTGATGATGCGGATATCGGGATGGGCCGTCGCCAGATACCGGCTCCGGTCTTTGATCAGCAGCAGATCCACCGGATGACCGAGGAACACCAAGCCCTCGCACAGATTGAGCATCATCCGTTCCACGCCGCCGTGCCCGGAAAACGACACGAAAACGGCGATTCTGTTTTTGTCTTCCGGCAATGGCTCAAATCCTCCATGCCCATGCGGGGCCTGTTCGTCCATTGTCTCCGCGCTTCCACCTTGTGAAATAACCATAACCACATCATTTTGTAAACGGTTATTCCACGAAAAGCAAGCCGATGCCATGGGAATCCGCGTCTCTGGTTTGACAGAAGGACCCTTTTCAAGTATAGGCCTAAATAAAAGGAAACAGACGGGAATCGACCTATGAACGACGCCGTTCAAAAACAGATCCGAGCCTTTATCAAACGGTGTTTTTATTACCTGGAACACCCTGAGCCAACGCCCGACGGCTTCTGGAAGGATAAAACAGGCAGGCTCCACTCCATCATGTCCATGAACCAGGAGGAACTACAGGAATGCATCCGTCGCATCGAACAGGATCTCGACCAGTTTGAAGATCTGGTGCTGGATGAAACTCAGGAAAAAGCCCTGTCCACTCTCCTCCCGCTGGCAAATCACCTCCAACACGCCCTAAAGGACGAACTGGCTTTCCAGGAGCAGGAAACGGCCAAGGCCCGTGAGAAAAACCGCCGGGAGCTTGAGGAAGATCTGGAATTCAGCAGAATCATCCAAGGGCTGCCGGAACACCTGAAAAAGCGCAAAATGAGCGTCTCGCTTCCCAAATGGATGATCGATCGCCTGGCAGACGAAGACGGGACCCCAGGTGAAGTCATCGAACGTTGCCTCTACCGAATCGGTTTCCGCCCGCCCGGAGAAGAAGACGCCGAGCCGCTGGAAGCTGAAGACATCGAAGTGATATCCGGCCCGGAAACAGTCCTGACGCCGATGCTGAAGCATACCTTCGAATCGATCCTGCGGTTCTCCCGTTTAGCCCTGTCCTATGATTTTCCCAAAAGCACGCTTGTCAATTACATCCGCCTCATCGACAAAGCCGCTCAGCGCCTGCTGAAGGAAATTGAGAAAAACCGATCCCAATAACGCCCGGGCCGACGCAACCGTTCAATTTCCACCCCTGCGCGATCCATCACATCCGCATCGACAACCGTCCCTTTCACGATTCCATGATCGGGTTTCCGGTCGACACAAATGACATCGGTCATCACTGCACATCTGGCAGGAGAAGCAGTCCTTGCAATCATGCTTTTTCGATTCATCCGAACGGTTTTCGGAAATATAGACTTTGCCGGTCACCCCCGGCATTTCAACAAAAGGCATTGAAGGCGTCTCCTGTCATTATTTTGTTTGACAACCCCTGTCGGCTTTAATACTAATTCGCAGCGCCCTTGAAATAAAGGCCGACCACCCGATTATCTGATCTTTTCATCCATCCAAACGGATCAAGGAGGCCCCGATGACCGAAAACAATATCAAAACGTTGCGGCCTGTTGACGACCAGGCTGAGTCCGAAACATCTTCCGGAAACGGCGGCCGGGAAAATCTCAAGGAAATGAAAACCCTGATATGGATGGGCATCATCTCCGTGTGGATGACTTTGGGCCTGATGTTGTTCACCGTTTCCGGCAACTACCGAAATTCAGAGGCGATCAAACAGCTAAACGACCCCGAACGCTTTTCGGCTGTTCTGGAAACCATCGACGCGCTTCGCAAAGAAGTGGCCGAAACCCAGAAGGCCCTCGGATCGGTATCTGAAGACCTGAAAACCCAATTGGCCGGCGTGGCCGGAACGGTCCAATCGAAACTCACCGCCAACGCACAGACGACGCAGGAAGCCATAACGAAGGTCATGGCGGGTCAAAGCCGCATCGGCAGCCAGATCCAGGAGGGGCAGGCCTCTTTGGACACATCAATTGCCCGGGAGTTAAAAACCCAACAGACCTTTCTCGGAAAAGGACAGGAGCGACTTCAGGCTATCCTGAACCGGATGGCGGAAGATCAGCAGACGATCCTGGAAGCAGTGAAAAGCGATAATCTCCAGAACACCGAGAGGCGCCAGATTCTGAAACAGTTTTTCGAAAATCAGACGACGCTTGTGGAAAAGCTGTCGGAAACCTTTGCGGGCTCCGCTGCCGGAAAAACCGCGCCCTGATCGAACCGGGCCTGCCTTTCCTCCCTCTTCTACAAAAGAAGGGCCGCCCGCGACAGGGGCGGCCCTTTATGGATCAATGAACCTCGTATAACATCGCTTACACGTGCTGGGCCTTCTCCACCGGATGCGTCTTCAAATACTCCAACCGATTCAGCCCGTTAATATAAGCCTTGGCGCTGGCGGTGATGATGTCGGGGTCGGCGCCCTTTCCTAACGCCATCAGGCCGTTTTCCTTCAGGCGGACGGTCACTTCGCCCTGGGCGTCGGTGCCGCCGGTCAGGGCGGAAACGGAGAACCGGAGCAGCTCGGACTGGGCCCCCGTCAGCTTGGCAATGGCGTTGAAGGCCGCGTCGATGGGGCCGTTGCCGTAGGCGGCGTCCTTGACGGAGCGGCCGTTGATGGCGAGCTTGACGCTGGCCATGGGCATCACCGTGCTGCCGCAGGTGACGTGGATGTATTCCAGCTTGAAGACTTCCGAGGTCCGGAGAATGCCCTCCGTGACGATCACTTCCAGGTCTTCGTCCACTACATGCTTTTTCTTGTCGGCCAGTTCCTTGAACTTGCCGAAGACCAGCTGCAATTCTTCAGCAGACAGGTCGTATCCCATCTCTTTTAACCGATCCTTCAGGGCGTGACGCCCCGAATGCTTGCCCAGGACCATGATGTTGCGGTTCAGCCCCACGGTCTCCGGCTTCATGATTTCGTAGGTCATGGGGTTTTTCAGAACCCCGTCCTGGTGAATCCCCGCTTCATGGGCAAAAGCGTTGGCGCCCACGATGGCCTTGTTGGGCTGAACCATCATGCCGGTGATCATGGAGACCAGTCGGCTGGTGGGGTAGATATGCTCCGTGTGGATGCCGGTTTCCATGGGCAGGTAATTAGGCCGCGTGTGCAGCGTCATGACGACTTCTTCCAGGGAGGTGTTGCCGGCCCGCTCGCCGATGCCGTTGATGGTCACTTCCGCCTGCCGGGCCCCGGCATGGAGGGCCGCAAGGGTGTTGGCCGTGGCCAGTCCCAGATCGTTGTGGCAGTGGACGCTCAGGATCGCCTTGCCGATGTTGGGCGTGTGGGCGATGACGTACCGGACCAGTTCCGAGAACTCGGCGGGGATGGCGTACCCCACCGTGTCGGGCAGGTTGACCACCGTGGCGCCCGATTCGATGGCCGCCTCAAAAATCTTGCACAGAAAATCCGGATCGCTGCGGGAGCCGTCCTCGGCGGAAAACTCCACCACGGGCGTGAACGACCTGGCGTACCGGACCGCGTCGATGGCGGCCTGCAGGACCTGGTCCCGGGTCATCTTCAGTTTGTATTCCAGATGGATGTCCGACGTGGCGATGAAGGTATGAATCTTGGGTTTCGCCGCATGCTGCACCGCCCCCCACGCCTTGTCGATGTCCGATTTGGAAGCCCGGGCCAATCCGGCGATTTCGGCCCGCTTGATCTTTTCCGCGATCCGGGAGACCGCCTCGAAATCGCCCTCGGACGCCGCCGGGAAGCCGGCCTCGATGGTGTCCACGCCCAGCTTTTCCAGCTGGGTCGCCAGACGCAGTTTTTCTCCGGTGTTCATGCTGGCGCCCGGGGACTGCTCGCCGTCTCTCAACGTGGTATCGAAAACATAAACACGATCGCTCATGGGTTGCTCCTTATGGTAAAAAAGTGGTTAGTGACTTGTGAATCGCAACTGGTTTCAACCGCCTGCCGCAACCCCACCGAGCATGGGCCGCGGGGATTGCGCAAAGCGCCCCGCGGCGTGGTCACCTTCTCTTCTTCTCAACTCATCTCTCCTGAACATCGTTTGCGGACAACCTTCCAGCCGCCCTCTGTCCCTCTGTCCCTCTGTCCCTCTGTCCCTCTGTCCCTCTGTCCCTCTGTCCCTTTGTCACCCCGCCTTCCGCCGCTCCTCCGCCAGTGCGGAAACAGCCAGTTTGCACTGATAACTGTCGGCCAGGGCCTGCCAACTGGCTTCGATAATGTCTTCGGACACCCCGATGGTGGACCAGATCTCCTGTTCGTCACGGGACTCGATGAGGACCCGGACCCGGGCCGCGGCCCCTTCCCGGCCGTCGATGACGCGCACCTTGAAATCCACCAGGTGCATGGCGTCGATGTCCGGGAAGAACTGACCGAGGGCCTTTCGCATGGCGTTGTCCAGGGCGCTCACCGGGCCGTGGCCTTCGGCGGCGGTGATTTCGTGCTGGTCTCCCACGGAGATTTTGATGGTCGCGTGGGCCGAGCAGGGTTTGTCCTTGTCCTTTTCAACGGTCACCCGGAAGGATTCCAGTTCAAAGGCCGGCATAAACTGATCCGTGAACTTTTCCATGAGGATCTGAAACGAGCCATCGGCCACGTCGAACTGATAGCCATCCTGTTCCATGCACTTGATCTTCGAGACGATCCGCCGGCTGTCGAACCCGTTGCCGCCCAACCGGACCCCGAGTTCCCGGGCTTTGTATTCCACGTTGCTCTTGCCGGACATGTCCGACACCAGCACCCGACGGTCATTTCCCACCCGCTGCGGATCCATGTGCTCATAGGCGCGGGGCTCCTTCATCACCGCGCTCACATGGATGCCCCCTTTATGGGCAAAGGCGCTCTTGCCCACAAAGGGGCGGCTGTTGAGGGGGATCATGTTGGCCGTCTCGCTCACATACCGGGAAAGCTGCTGGAGCTGGGCCAGATTCTCTTCCGGCACGCACGGGCGGTCCATCTTTTCACAGAGAATGGGGATTACCGACGTCAGATCGGCGTTGCCGCACCGTTCGCCGTAACCGTTGATGGTGCCCTGGACCATGACCACGCCGGACTGAACCGCCATGACGGTGTTGGCCACGGCCACGCCGCTGTCGTTGTGGCAGTGGATGCCCAACCGGACGCGATCTTCACCGAACCCGTCCGACAGAAAGCGGCGGACGTCGCAGACGATGCGTTCAATGTCGAACGGCAGCGTTCCGCCATTGGTGTCGCAGAGCACGACCACATCGGCCCCGTTTTCCACGGCCGCCTTTAAGGTGTCCAGGGCGTAGTCCGGATTGTCTCGGTAACCGTCGAAGAAATGCTCGGCATCGTAAATGATCTCCCGGCCGTGACGTTTCAGAAAAGCCGTGGTGTCGCCGATCATGGCCAGGTTTTCTTCCAGGGTGTTTTCCATGATCCGGACGTGCAGATCCCAGGTTTTTCCGAACACCGCCACGGCGGGGGTCTTGCTTTCCAGGAGGGCCGCCAGGTTCGCATCCTCCTCCGGGGCGATGCCGGGCCGGCGGGTCGCCCCGAAGGCGGTCAATCGCGCGGTTTTGAAGTCTTCGTCGGCCGCCAGTTCGAAAAATCGTTGATCCCTGGGATTGGAACCGGGCCACCCGCCTTCAATGTAATGGATGCCGAAATCATCCAGCCGACGGGCGATCTTGATCTTCTCCTCGGCTGAAAAATTGATGTTTTCGCCCTGGGTGCCGTCTCTCAAGGTGGTGTCATACAGCAAAACCGGTTCCATTGTTTCCTCTCCTTTGCGTTATTCTACCGTCTGTTTTCGGGTCGGAGCGCCCTGACGGCGGTCCCGGCCTTCCACATCTCGGAGTTTTTGATTTCGTCCAGTTCTTTCTGAAGCTTTTCCCGATAATCAGGCGCGCTGTTGACATCCAGCACCCGTTCGGTCTCTTTACCGGTTTTGACGCTCTCGTACAGGTCCTCGAACACCGGGGCCACGGCGTCCCGGAACTTGGGGGACCAGTCCAGGGCGCCCCGCTGGGCCGTGGTGGAGCAGTTCCCGAACATCCAGTCCATGCCGTTTTGGGCCACCAGCCGGATAAGGCTCTGGGTCAGTTCCTCCACGGTTTCGTTGAACGCCTCGCTGGGACTGTGCCCGTTCTTCCGGAGAACGTTGTACTGGGCGTCCATCACCCCGGCCAGGCATCCCATGAGCACGCCCCGTTCGCCGGTGAGGTCGCTGAAGACCTCTTTTTCAAAGGTGGTGGGGAACAAATACCCGGACCCGATGGCGATGCCCAGGGCCAGGGCCCGCTCCCTGGCGCGGCCCGTGTAGTCCTGATGAATGGCGAAGCTGGAATTGATGCCGGAGCCGTCCAGGAAGTTGGTCCGGACGGTCCGCCCGGATCCTTTGGGGGCCACCAGGATCACATCCACGTTTTCCGGCGGCGCGATGTCGGTCTGGTCCCGATAGACGATGCCGAATCCATGGGAAAAATAGAGGGCGTCGCCCTCGTTGAGACATTCCTTCACCTTGGGCCACATGGCCACCTGGCCGGCGTCGGAGAGCAGGTACTGAATAATGGTGGCCTTTTTCGCTGCCTCTTCCACAGAGAAAAGGGTCTTGCCGGGAACGAACCCGTCCGTCATGGCCCGGTCCCAGGACGCCCCGCCTTCCCGCTGTCCCACGATAATGCCGATGCCGTTGTCCCGCAGGTTCAAGGCCTGCCCCGGCCCCTGGACCCCATAGCCCAGAATCGCCACGGTTTCATCTTTCAGCGCCTCCCGGGCCTGGTCCAGTGTAAATTCATCCGAGGTAATCACCTCTTCCGTCGTGCCGCCAAAATCGATTTCCGCCATTGAATGTTCCTCTTTCTGTTTTTTCTAAGTTACCTAAAGTCGATTCCCAATCTCCCTCCCCCTCGACGGGGGAGGGTCGGGGAGGGGGTGAACAAATGTCATTTCGCATCCCTGAACAGCGCGATCATCCCCGTCCGGGCGATCTCCTTGATGCCCATGGGTTTCAACAGGCCCCGGATAGCCGTCAGCTTGCCCTCGTCTCCGGTCACTTCGATGGTGTAGTGGTCCATTCCCACATCCACGACCTTGCACCGGAAAATGTCGACGATGCGCAGGATTTCGGCCCGGTTTTCCGGCTTGGCCGTCACCTTGATCAGGGCCAGTTCCCGCTGGACGTATTGGGCCTCCGTCATGTCGAAGACCTTGATGACGTTGATCAGCTTGTTGAGCTGCTTTTTGATCTGCTCCACCAGGGGCAGATTGGCCTGGGTGACCAGGGTGATCCGGGAGACGCCCTCCTCCATGGTTTCCGCGACGCACAGGCTTTCGATGTTGTAGCCCCGTCCGGAAAAAAGTCCCGCGATCCGGGACAGGACCCCCGGCTTGTTGTCCACCAGGATGGAAAGCACGTGTTTTTCTTCCGTCATGATCGCCTCCCTTCCTTAAACCAGCAGCATTTCGGTGATGGGCGCTCCGGCGGGAACCATGGGATAGACGCTTTCTTCCTTGTCCACCACAAAATCCATGATTACCGGCCGGTCCTTGTAGTTGGACAGCCCCCTCTTCAGCACGGCTTCCACCTCGTCGGGCGTCGTGGCCCGGAGCCCCACGGCCCCGTAGGCCTCGGCCAGCTTGACGAAATCGGGGGCATGATCCATACAGGTGCAGGCATACCGTTTGTCATAGAACAGTTCCTGCCACTGGCGGACCATGCCGAGGTAGCCGTTGTTCAGGATGACGACCTTGACGGGCAGACAGCACTGGACCGCCGTGGCCATCTCCTGAATGTTCATCTGAATGGAGCCGTCGCCGGCGATGTCCACCACCAGCCGGTCCGGCTGGGCGATCTGGGCGCCGATGGCCGCCGGCAGGCCGAATCCCATGACCCCCAGGCCCCCTGACGTGATGAAATGGTTGGGCTGGTTGAAGTGATAGAACTGGGCCGCCCACATCTGGTTCTGGCCCACCTCGGTGGTGATGATGGCGTCGCCTTTTGTCAACTCGTAGAGTTTTTCCACCACGTATTGAGGCTTGATGACCTCGCCCTGTTGGTAGGCCAGCCGGCTAAGGGCCTTCCATTCCTCGATGCGGGCGAACCATTTTTGCCGTTTGTCGGCGATGCCGTTCAAATCGGCTTCGCCCAGCATCTCGTTGAGGGTCGTCAGGGCGGCCCGGCAGTCCCCCACCACCGGGACGGTCACCGGGATGTTTTTCCGGATGGAGGTGGGGTCGATGTCAATATGAACGATCTCGGCCTGGGCCGCAAAGGCATCGGTCTTGCCGGTGACCCGGTCGTCGAACCGGACCCCGATGGCGATGAGCAGATCGCATTCACTGGTGGACATGTTGGCCCGATAGGTGCCGTGCATGCCGATCATCCCCAGCCAGAGCGGGTCGGAACCGGGAAACGCTCCCAGGCCCATGAGAGAGGTGGTCACGGGAATCTGCGCATGGCGGGCGAACCGGGTCAGTTCTTCAGACGCCTTGGAGAGGATGATGCCGCCGCCGGCAAAAATCACGGGCCGTCGGGCTTTTTCAACAAGGCTGACCACTTTCTGAAGTTGGCGCTTGTTGGGATTGATGGTGGGATTGTAAGACCGCATGTTGATCTTGGCGGGCTCCTTGTAATGAATCCGCATGTTGACCACGTCTTTGGGGATGTCCACCAGAACGGGCCCCGGCCGGCCGGACCGGGCGATGTAAAACGCCTCTTTGATGATCCGGGCCAGGCTCTCGGTGCTTTCCACCAGGTAGTTGTGCTTGGTGCAGGGCCGGGTGATGCCGACGATATCGACTTCCTGAAACGCGTCGTTGCCGATGAGCCCCCGGGGCACCTGGCCGGTGATGACCACCATGGGGATGGAGTCCATATAGGCCGAGGCGATGCCGGTGACCGTGTTGGTGGCGCCGGGTCCCGAGGTGACCAGGCAGACGCCCACTTTGCCGGCGGCCCGGGCATAACCGTCCGCGGCATGGACGGCCCCCTGTTCGTGGCGGACCAGCACATGGCGGATGTCGGTCTTGACCAGCTCGTCGTAGATGTCGATGACCGCGCCGCCGGGATAGCCGAAAATGGTGTCCACACCCTCGTCCTTGAGGGCTTTCATCAAAATTTGCGCGCCGGATAATTTCATGTCATGTCTCCTCTTGTCCGGATATCAATCCGGAGGCTGACGCCTCCCGGCAAGGCCGGCAAACGGCGCCCTGACTGGCGGACGACACCATCCGGGCGTACCGGGCCATATACCCCTTAGCGATGGCGGGTTCGGGTCGGGTCCACCCGATCATCCGTTCCCTGAGCGTGGTCTCATCGACCTTCAGAGAAATCGACTTACCGGGAATGTCGATGGCGATGAGATCTCCCTCCCGAACGGCGGCGATGGGGCCGCCCTGGGCCGCCTCGGGCGAGATGTGACCGATGGCCGCGCCCCGGGTGCCGCCGGAAAACCGGCCGTCGGTGATCAGGGCCACGTGGCCGTCCAGCCCCATGCCGGCGATGGCCGATGTGGGGGCCAGCATCTCCCGCATGCCGGGACCCCCCATGGGACCTTCGTACCGGATCACCACCACATCCCCCTTCTGAATCTGCCCGGCCATGATGGCTTCCGAGGCGGCTTCCTCCGAATCAAACACCCGGGCCGGCCCCTCGTGGCGCAACATCTCGTCCCGCACCGCCGACTGCTTCACCACGCACCCTTCCGGGGCCAGATCCCCGAACAGCACCGCCAGGCCGCCCTGCTCGTGATAAGGGCTGTCCACGGGCCGGATGACGTCCCGGTTCAGGACCGCGACGCTTTCGATGGTCTCGCCCACGGTGCGGCCGGAGACGGTTCGGCACTCCGGGTGGATCCGGCCCGCGTCCGCCAGGGTCCGGATCACGGCCTGGATGCCCCCGGCCCGGTCCAGGTCCTCGATATGGTGAGGACCGCCCGGGCTCAGGGAACACAGATGGGGGGTGGTCCGGCTGATCTCGTTGATCCGGTCCAGGTTCATGGGGACCCCGGCCTCATCGGCGATGGCCGTCAGGTGGAGAACCGTGTTGGTGGAACAGCCCAAGGCCATGTCCACGGCGAGCGCGTTTTCAAAGGCCGCCGGGTTCATGATCTGCCGAGGCGTCAATTTTCTTTCCAGCAGATCCATGATCTTTATCCCCGCTGTTTTGGCCAGCCGTTGCCGGGCCGCCATGACCGCCGGAATGGTCCCGTTGCCGGGCAGCCCCATGCCGATGGCCTCGGTGAGGCAGTTCATGGAATTGGCCGTGAACATGCCCGCGCAGGAGCCGCAGGTGGGGCAGGCGGCGTCTTCCACTGCCGAGAGCTCGTCTTCCGTCATCTTGCCGGACCGGACCGCACCCACGCATTCGAAGACGGTAATGAGGTCGATCTTCTGGGATGCGCCCTTTGTGGGGTGATTGCCCGCCAGCATGGGGCCGCCGCTGACCACGATGGCCGGAATGTCGAGGCGGGCCGCGGCCATGAGCATGCCCGGCACAATCTTGTCGCAGTTGGGAACCAGCACCAGGGCGTCGAAGGCGTGGGCCGTGGCCATGATCTCGATGGAATCGGCGATGAGTTCCCGGCTGGCCAAAGAATACTTCATGCCGGTATGGCCCATGGCGATGCCGTCGCAGACCCCGATGACGCCGAATTCAATGGGCGTTCCCCCCGCCATGTAAACGCCCGCTTTGACCGACTCGACGAGTGTGTCGAGGTGGACGTGGCCCGGAATAATGGCGTTGGCCGAATTGGCGATGCCGATGAGCGGCCGGCCGATCTCGCCGTCCGTGTATCCCATGGCCTTGAACAGGGCCCGGTGGGGGGCCCGTTCGATCCCCTTTTTTGCGTTGTCGCTTTTCATCTGTGCTGGCTCCTGAAATGGTTGTTACCCTGCGGAAAAAAAAATCCGTTATCAGCCCTTTTTTCGGGGGCTGATAACGGATTTTGCGGCGCCTGGATAAACGGTGTGCTTAGGCCATTATCAACCCCCTTCCGCCGGAAGGAGAATAATTCCGACGACAATAATAAGGAGAAGAATGTTGATAAGGGCGATGAAACCGATCATTTTAATTCCCAGAAATAAAGATAATTTTTAACATCAATACCAGCGGCGAACATGCCTTGTCAATCTTTTTTTATATCGCCGGTACAGCCCTGAACCGGCAGACCCGCGCGCCGCTGGCCCAGCAGTCGATCTCTTTGACCCGGATGGGTTCCCCGGCATACGCTTCCAGAATGCCGGCGATGAATCCTTCATCGTAATCGCACACCGTTTCATTGCTCATGGGGAGGCCTGAACAATCGAGATCCTCGGCCACAGTGATCTGGAAGATCCGGTCATCGAGCGAGGCCTCTTCGATTCGGAAAATGCCGACCCGATTCTCCCTGAGGCTTTCCTGGAGCTGGGCCGCAAAGGCGTTGAAATCGAGGGTCCGGTCCAAAACGTTTTTGCAGAACTCCTCTCCGGCCCGCTTGCCGGCCTCGTAAAAAACCTCGCCGGCCGCCTCCGGCCCCAACCGGCGGATCAGGGCGTCCCTGAGCGAGTATTGCATCAGCCGGTAAACGGTCACCGTTGTTGCATCGCCCAGATGGGGCCGGCCCTGGGCGATATCGCCTATCTGATGCCAGAAAAACGCCAATTCCTCTCTTGGTTCCTTGAACATAATCCATCCTTATGACAGCAGAGCGCGGCACAACCGTTCCACCAACGTCTCCGCATCCAGGGTTTTGGGCAAAACAGCACAGGCGCCGGCTTCCAGCATTGCCTGGCTGTTGTCGCCTCCTTCGTCCGCTGTAAAGGCCAGAATCGGCACCCGATCCCGGTCCCGGAGCTGACGAATCTGCTGAATGGCCTCCACGCCATCCATGACCGGCATCAGTTTATCCATGACCACCACATCAAAATTGTCGGTTTTGACCTTGCGCAGCCCTTCTTCTCCATCTTCGGCCTCCGCCACCGCCACGGATAGTTTTTCCAACATCACTTTTAACAGGTAGCGGTTGATGGGGTTGTCGTCCACCACCAGAACCCGTCGGCCCGCCAGATCGCACGGCTTTGCATCCGTATCGAAATCCCGCCCGACTTCGGACAGGATTCTTTTCATCGCGGCGCCCGACACCGGCTTGGTGGCCACAAAAGAAAAAACGGCCGCTTTTTCAGGCGCATCCATTTTATCGATATGGGAGGTGCAGGCCACCAGGCGAAGGCGGGCGAATCGCCGATCCTCCCGAATACGGACCGCCAGCTCGAACCCGTTGAGCCACGGCATATCGATGTCAAGCCAGGCCAGGGTAAACGGATCTCCCTTGTCATGGGCCTCAGACAGACGATCCAGAGCCTCGACGCTCTTCTGACAAAGCGCATACGGCACGCCCTGCTGATCCAACTGTCGGGAAATAAGGTGCAGGCTGTCGGGGTCATCATCCACAACCAGAATGCGGCAATCGCTGATGCGACACGCTTCTTCGCTCGGAGTCCTTTGGACCGGGGGTTTTTCAACAGGAACAAACGGCAGATGGAACCGGAACGTCGTCCCCTTCCCCAGGCGGCTTTCAACAGCCAGCTCACCGCCCATCAACGCCGTCAGCTCCCTGGCAATGGAAAGCCCCAGGCCCGTGCCGCCGAACCGCGAATAACCCGCCCCCTCGGCCTGGATGAAGGGATCGAAGATCCGGTCCAGTTGATCGGAAGCGATGCCGATCCCCGTGTCTGCCACCGAAAACAACAGACGCGGCCCGGCCTCGGTTTCCCGGTCGATGCGGACCGTCAACGTGATGGCGCCCTTCCGGGTAAACTTGGCGGCGTTGCCCACCAGATTGAGCAGCACTTGTTGGAGCCGCTGAAAATCCCCCAGCACGTACGCGGGCATCGCCTCGTCCGGTTCGAAACGGAATTGAACCCCATCGGCCAGCCGGGGGGCGATCAATTCGCCGATATCGGTCCCCATCGTCCGGATGTCCATGGGAACCGAGGCGATCTCGATCCGTTGTTTTTCCAGCCTGGCCATGTCCAGAATATTGTTGATCAGGTCCAGCAGGTTGTCGCAATTTCGTCGGATGATTTCGACATATTTCCGGTCCTGGCCCTCGATCTGTCCATCCAAAAGGATGTCGGCAAACCCCAGAATCGCCCCGATGGGGGTGCGAATGTCGTGAGCCATGACGTTGAGGTAATGGTTTTTCAGTTCCGCAATGGTTTTGTAGCGCTCGGCATCAGCCAGCAACTGCTCCCGGGATTCCCGAAGGGCATCGACCATGGCATTGAAGGACTGGGAAAAATCGCCCATGAAATCCACCCGCTGGTCGAAATCACCCCTGGCGATCTGTCGGGTCTGCCATGTCAGATGACCCAAGGCGGCGTGGAGTTGTTTGAAAGGGGACGCGAGAAGATTGGCCTTTGGGAGGACAATGTCCAGCCGGCCTTCGGACAGAGGATCGATAAACTCCTGAATCTCTTTGAACTGACGAATCAGCTGGTTCACCTTGCCGGACAATTGCCGGATTTCGTCCTCCGGGTCGTCCTCGCAAGGGATGGGCGACGGCGGATGTCCCTTGAGCAGGTAATGGACCGCTTCGGTAATCTGGTCGATGCGCGCTGTTTCCTCTGGGTTCATGGTTTCGTTCCGAATTCTTCTGTTGTCCTGTATGCAGGGACGACCCTATGGCAAAAGCTCCCGGACGTCAATGCCAAAGGCCGTCCGGACAGCTATCCGATGGCCTCGATAATGGTTTCCCGGATGGTCGCTTCCACCGAGGGATCATCCACCTTCTGGCCGTTGAAATCGCGCACGTAAAAGACATCCACCACCTGGTCCACCTGGGTGGCGATCTTGGCCAGCCACACATCCAGTTCCAACCGGAACAACGCCTCCGTAATGAGAAACAACAGCCCCGCAAAATCGTAGGCAAACACTTCGACAACCGTAAAATAGCTGGAGCTGCGGTTGTCGATGACCACCTTGGTCGGCCGGTGATGGAGCGGTGAGCGGGAGGGCCTGCGCTCTCGGATCCGTTCTTTGACTTCGACGCGCAGATCGAGCCGACCCTCGATGGCGTCCCCCAGGCGGGATGCCGTCGTCTCCCATTGGTCGGCTTCGAAAATCGGATCCGGCGGCGGCGTGACCTGGAAAATGTCCAGGGCGACGGTGTTGCGCCAGGTGAAGACCTGGGCGTTGAGGATGTCGATGCCGTTTAAGGTGAACACGCCGGCGATCTTTGAAAAAAGGCCCGGCCGGTCCTTTGCGCAGATGGCGACGGTTCGGGTGGCCGGATCCGGTTTTTTTTCGATGGTCCAGGCAAAGGGTCCGTCGCCCATCCGTTGGAAAAGAGTGACATGGTCGAGCATATCGGGCGGCTCGGCATAGAGCAGATATCGGGGCGACATGAATGGCATTAAGGATTGGACCGCGGCGCGCTCCTCCGGCTGGGCCGCCAGGCGGATCAGGGCCGCCTTTTTGGCTTCCACCCGCTCCACCGCCTCCCTGGACGCCAGTTCCCCCTGCTCCAGCAGACGGAGGGTATAGAAATAGAGCCCCTGCATCAGGGAGAGGGACCAGTCGTTGCACGCCTTGGGGCCGGTGGCGATGGAATCGGCCACGGTCAGGAGGTACAGCATCTTGAGCCGGTCCGGATCCTGGATCCGACGCGCGCAGAAAATGGCGGTTTCTTCGTCGTGGATATCCCGCCGGGTGGCGGTTTTGGCCAGCAGCAGGTGCTCCCGGATCAACAGGCGGACCGTGGCGATAAAATCCTCTCCATACCCTTTTTCCTTTAATATCCCGGCTGCGATGGGAGGGCCTTTTCTGGCATGGTCGCCGCCGACTTCCCCCTTGCCGACGTCGTGAAGGAGCGCAGCCCAGAGGAGCGGCCGCCGGTCCGGCAGGGCCGTGTAAAGCTCGCCGCACAACCGGCCCCGCGACGGATCATCCGGCGCCCCGAACAACTTGAGGGTCCGCACCACCTTGAGAGAATGTTTGTCCACCGGGTGGAGATGGTACTGATCGTACTGAATCCTGTGGCGAATGGCCGCAAACTGGGGGATGAACCGCGTCAGGAGCCCCGTCCAGAGCATTTCACTGAGGGGCGCGAACTGGAAGGGCGTCGCCTCCAGTATCCCTTCAAAAGCGCGCACCGCTTCGGGACCGGATCGGACCGTTTCCGTCAGGTGCCGGCACATGTTTTTCACCAGCCGCTTGGCCCCGATCCCCAGGGGAAGCCGCAGCCGCGCGCTCTCCTCGAAAATCTTCAACAGCAGGACCGGACGGTTCAACACCGCCTGGGGAGAATCGAAACCGAGCCGTCCCCGTCGAATCTGCAACCCATCGATCGGCGTCTCCTGGGGCGCCGCAGCCTCGGGAATCTTCCGTCGGTTTTCCAATTCGTAAACGAACATCGAATGAAGGTCCTTGAGGCAGCTCATCTCCTCCTGAAGACGCGCGAGAAAACCCTCCACCGGCTGCTGGCCGTCCTTTTCCACATATCCCAGCACGTCGGCCACCTGCTCCTGATATTCGAAACTGAACCGATCGTGCTTTTTGCCGGCCAGATGGTGGAGATGGTTCCGAATCATCCAGATAAAGTCCAGGGCCCGGGTCAGCTCGCGGAATTCTTCATGAGTGAGATAGCCGTGAAACTCCATGTCCCGGCTTTCTTTCAAATCCCGCCATGTCTTGGCCGCCCACATCAAGGTGTGGTAATCCCGCAGTCCCCCCTGCCCCTCCTTGAGATTGGGCTCCAGCAGATAGGAAGAATCGCCGAAATGGACGTGGCGGTCCCGATTGGTCTCGATGAGCCAGTCGATAAGCGCTTCGGAACGGGGGACGACCACCTCTTTTCGAAATTTTTTCTTGAAAGCCGCAAAGAGCGGATCAGCCCCGGCGACGAACCGGGCGTCCAGCAGAGCGGTGAACACGGAGATGGCCTCCGGAGGGATCGCCACAGGCTCCCTCAGAATCCGGGCATTGTGGCTTACATAGAGACCCAGGTCCCATAACGGATAGACCACTGCCCGGATGAACTCGGCGGCATTCTCCGGGATGGCCGCGTCGAACAGGAACAGGAGATCCACATCCGAATGGATGCACATCTCGCCCCTCCCGTACCCCCCCAGGGCCACGATGGCATAAGGGTCCCGGGGCGAAATCGCCGGTCTTTCGTCCAAAACGCGGCAGATATCGACGAGATACGCATCGAGCATTTGGGTCTGACGGGACAGGAAATCCGTTTCCCGACCTGACAGAAACTCCTGAATCAGCGTTTCCCGCTTCATCCTCAACCGATCCGCGGCCCGCTCCCGGATCTTCATCCATTCCCCTCTTCCAGAAAAACTCCCGTTAACGCCCAGCCGCCGACCGCACGCTGCAGGCCGCGACGGAGAAAAGATACCACAATCGGCGCTCCTTGGCCACGGAAAGACCGGCGTCATCGACGCTCTGGACGATACCGGCCCCCATTAAATGCTTGGAACTCAAATCAAATGGGCTCTTGCGATTGGGAGCTGCCGCCCGGGTTCCCATTGGCCTGAGGGCGGTTTTACTCCCCATCAACATAACGAACCCTCTGTCGGCAACCTTTTTTGAAAGACAAATCTTATAATTTGAGGGTAATGGTTGACAGTTTCATTTGTGTACCATACGATTCACGTCAAAACCTTATTCAACCCAAAGGAGGTCTGCTGTGAAAAAAAGATGGATTCGATGGGCAACCGTTTTGACGATCCTGTTCTTCTTCCCGGTTTTCGCGCCCCTGGCCGCGGCAGCCGACAAGCCGGTCAAAATTGCTTATGTGGAATGGTCCGACGCCATCGCCTCGACGCACCTGGTGCAGGCCGTGATACAGGAAAAACTGGGCCGGACCTGCGAAATTCTGCCCATGGAGGCGGACAAGATGTGGCAGGCGGTGGCGGATGGATCGGTGGACGCCATGGTGTCGGCCTGGCTGCCCACCACCCACGGCCATTATTATGATGAGGTTGCGGATAAAATCGTGGACCTGGGCCCGAACCTGGAAGGGACGCGGATCGGTCTGGTGGTCCCGGCCGCCTCCGAAAAAGTCGGCGCTTCGGGCGAAGACTATATTCCGGTGAAAACGATCCCCGAACTGAAAGGCAAGGCCGATCTGTTCGGGGGGGTGATTGTGGGCATCGACCCCGGCGCCGGCATCATGGAGAAAACCCATCAGGCCATGAAGACCTACGGGCTGGAAAATTATGAACTGACCGAAGGCAGCGAGGAAACCATGATCGCCGACCTCTCCAACGCCATCCGCCGGGAAAAACCCATCGTCGTCACCGGCTGGAAGCCCCACTGGAAATTCGCCCAATGGAAACTCCGGTTTCTGGAAGATCCCGAGGGGGTTTACGGGGCGGAGGAAAGGATCAACACCATCGTCCGCAAAGGACTGGAAGCGGACATGCCGAAGGTCTATGCCTTCCTGGACAAGTTTCACTGGACCCCGGACGACATGGCCCAGCTCATGATCTGGATCCAGGAGGAAGGCGGCCTGTTCGCCCGGGAAAAGGCCCTCCGGTTCATGAAAGAACATCCGGACCTCGTGGCGTCCTGGCTGCCGTAACCGGTTTTTTTCGTCTCTACGCCCCCGATCGACCCTCATCACGGTCTTCGGGGGCGGTATTCTGATTCACGCCGATTTGCGGAACGGCAGGGACCGGGTTAAAACATGGAATTGAGCAGCAACGTCAACGGTCGATCCTCTTCAGTGGAACATTCATGATAAAAGGAGGCCGGAATCCGGTAATCATCGGGGCCGGGATGAGCCGCCAGCCATTTTTCCCGCAGGGCCTCGACGGCAAGGAAGGCCGGGGACTCGATATCCACCACGCTCTTTTCAATCACCAGTTCCAGCCGCCCCTTGCGCTCCTCCAGGTGCATGAGGGGACCGATGGGGATGCCGATGGGCGCCCACTGAGAGAATTCTTTCTCCAGGTTCTGAACGGCGGCCATCTGCCCGGTGGCGCCGTTGGCCACCAGGGAAAAGACCGTCAGTCCCAGGTTGTAGGTGTAGGTCCGGTCGAACCAGGTGGGATTGCTGCCCCGGCCGTCGTAACCGTAGAAATGGGTCTGGGTCTTGAAGCTGGGCACCGATTTCAAGTAGATCTTCTCGACAGGAACCGGCACATCGTCGGTCTCTTTCACGACCCCGGACCGCTCCAGCTCCTGGCGGAGGGTCTTCAGGGAGATGATCGCCTCTTTCACCAGCAGATGGGAGTCGTCGCCGTCGTAGTTCCTGAACAGGGCCGCCCCGTAATAATCCGGGTCCAGTCCCCCGTTTCGGAGAATCTTGTCGTAATAGCTGCGATGGATGCCGACCTTATAGATTCCCTTTTCCTTCAAGGTGTTCAGATAGTCCTTCACCAGCCCCATGATGACCTTGTCGGTCTCCACCTGGGAAAACTGAAAATTGCCGTGGCTGTCCCGTTCGGTCAACAACCCCTCCTGGAAAAAGGATGGAATCACGGCGAACAGATCGTCGTCCCGGGTGTTCCAGATCGTAAAGGTCTCCTCCTCCCGGGACAGCCTCGCCAGCCGGTTCAGGTAATCGAGTTTGTCCTTCAGGATCGGGAACTCCACATGAAAATCATCGTCGTGGCTCCGATTGTAATCGGCGATGATGGTGTTGAATTTGATGATGAAGATCTGGATCTCGTTGATGAACTCCAGAAGCCCTTCGGGGATGACCAGGAGCCCGTAATTCTTGCCCGCGGCGGCCCGGCGGACGATGGCGTCGCAGATCACCCGGGAGAGGTGGCGCAGGGTCACGCCGTAGGCCGTGTAATCCACCGCGCCCTCTTTTTCGGCCCGTTCGATGCGCCGTTCATCCACATAATCGGCCAGATCCTCGCCGATGAGGGTGATGTTGGCATGGGTCTGAAGGGCGACCTCCAAAGCCAGATGGCTGGCCACCCGGCCCATGACCTTGCAGATATGCCAGTATTTGACGTCCGAGGAACAGTCAGTGCAGAGATTGGCGATCTCGGCGGCAAACCCCCGGGCCGCCGAGTGGAACCCGAAGGACATGGCGCACAGCACCTTTCCCTCGGCGTCCCTCACCTGGATGTCGCCGTCGATGGTCTTGGGCACGCCGATGACCTGGACGCCGTCGGCCTTCATCTCCTGGGCCAGGAAAGCGGCATTGGTGTTGGAATCGTCGCCGCCCACCACCACCAGTGCATTCAGATTCAACTCTCTGCACGTCTGACGGGACAACGCCATCTTTTCTTTGGTATCGATCTTGGTCCGGCCGGTTTTGATCATGCCGAAGCCGCCCAGATTCCGGTAACGGTTGACGATCTCGGCGGTCAGCTCCATGGTCTCATTTTCAATGATGCCGTCCGGCCCCATGAGAAACCCGTAAATCCGGTTTTCGGGATTGGCCGCTTTAGCCGCATCAAAAAGCCCGGCGATGACGTTGTGCCCGCCCGGGGCCGGACCGCCGGAAAAGACGATGCCGATGTTCCGCTGCTTCGCGTACCCTGCTTTGAAATCGGCGTCCGGCGCGTCCACTCCCGTCACCCGCTGGACTTTGTTGTGGATGATGTCCGGCAACTGGCGGGCCGCTTCCCCATGGATATGGAACCGGAACTCATCTGCGCTGTCCAGACGGGTGAAGGGGGCATTAAACACATTGCAACGCGGGGGAACCGATTTCCGCCGTTCCGTCACTTCCCGATTGACGCTGCCGGTCACCTCCTGGACCCGTGGATCGTTGAGCATTTCAGCCACTGATATCTTTTGATGATCAGACATGGATTTCCCCCTCCGTTTTGGTTGTGGTCGACTGGGTTTTCCGGGAAAACGGTCTTCTTCAGTCCGGCCCTGTTGCGGGCCAATCTCACAATCAGTCCATCAAGATACCATTTTGCGAAGCGTCTTGTAAACAGTTTCTGATCCGCCGATTTCTTCCCAAAGACTGGGAAAATAATCATTTACAATCGGATCGATCTGGGATAAAAAGCATCTTTATTTTATGGTGATCGCTTCATTCCATTAAGGGGAGTTCACCCGCCTTTCACACACAGGAACGGCATCATGCCAAAAAGAATTAATAAAGAGCCGGCCGAAATCATCTGCCCCAAATGTCGCCATACCGAGATCATTTACCTGCCTCAGCAGGAATTGCCCATATGTCCGGAATGCCGGAAAGGCCGGATGGTGTTTCGGGAACTGCTCAAAGAAGGCAAATCCTATTGAGCCGGCATGGCGGCTCGGGCGAATCCCATCTGTCTATCCATATAACCCCAAGCATAAGGAGGAAAGAGCGCATGAAGAAACAGTTTTCAAAATTGGCGGCAATGGCGAGCATTTTGACCCTTCTCTTCTCGGCCGCGGCCATCGGCGCCGACATCGAACTGGCCAGAAACTCGACCATCGAGGATATCCTGAAACGCGGCGAATTGCGCGTGGGCTTCGAGGCCGGCTACGTCCCCTTTGAAATGACCGACAAAAACGGACGGTTCGTCGGATTCGACATCGACATGGCCAAGGAGATGGCCAAGGCCATGGGCGTGAAGTTCGTCCCCGTCAACACCGCCTGGGACGGCATCATCCCGGCGCTGCTGAGCAACAAATTCGACATCATCATGTCGGGCATGACCGTCACCCAGGAGCGGAACCTCAAGGTGCTCTTCGCCGACCCGTACATCATTGTCGGCCAGACCATTCTGCTCCATAAAAAACACGAAGGCAACGTCACATCTCATCAGGATCTCAACGATCCCAAATACACCGTCACTTCCAAACTGGGCACCACCGGCGAGCAGGCCGTCAAACGGCACATCCCCAAGGCCCGGTACAAGTCCTTCGAAACCGAGACCGAAGCCTTCCTCGAAGTGTTGAACGGCAGGGCCGACGCCTATGTCTACGACCTGCCCAACTGCGTCTATCTCTACGCCCAGCAGGGCGAAGGCAAGGTCGTCTTTTTAGACGAACCCTTCACCTACGAGCCCCTGGCATGGGCCATCAACAAGGGCGACCCGGACTTTTTGAACTGGCTCAACAACTTCCTCCGCCAGGTCAAAAACGACGGCCGGTACGAGCGGATTTATAACAAATGGATCAAAGGAACGGACTGGATGAAAGAGATCCAGGAATAGCGTGACGCCGCGAAAGGGAGGCGTTCCGCCTCCCTTTTTTTTCGCATCAACCCCCATCCCGCGAGCATCCGACCATGATACTACAAAAGCGTTCCGCTTATTACGCGTTCTGGCAGGCCGCCTTTTTCGGGATCATCGCCCTGGGCATCGGCGTTCTCTGGTGGGCTTCCAACGAAGTCGAATACGTCTGGCGATGGTACCGGGTGCCCCAGTACTTCGTCGCTCAGATGGAGATCGAGGTCAACGCCGAAATCGAAGGCACGGTAACGGCGGTTGAGCCGAAGGGCGAAAAAGTCTTCATCACCGTAGGGGATCAAGTCGATTCGGAGACCTATTCGGCGCCCGTCGGCAGCGAGCGGGTCTACGAGGGAGATTTCATCTTTCCCGGCGACCCGCTGGCCGTCTACGAGGTCACGCGGCCGGGCATCCTGCTCCAGGGGTTGTGGATCACCCTGAAGGTCAGCTTCATGGCCATCATCTTCGGCGTTATCCTGGGCCTTTTCACCGGCCTGGCCCGCATCTCCGACAACCCCTGCCTTCGCTATCTGGCCATCACCTACATTGAATTCATCCGCGGATCCCCGCTCCTCGTCCAGATCTATCTCTGGTATTTCGTTTTCGGCACCATCATCAACAACCTGCTGGCCAAACAGGGAATCCCGCCCATCTCGTCCCTCTGGTACGGCGTGGCGTCCCTGGCCATCTTCGCCGGGGCTTATGTGGCGGAGATCGTCCGGGCCGGCATCCAGTCGATCCACCGGGGCCAGACCGAGGCGTCCCGGTCCCTGGGGATGAACTACGTCCAGTGCATGGCCCACGTCGTTCTGCCCCAGGCCATGCGCCGGATCCTGCCGCCCCTGGCCGGCCAGTTCATCTCCCTGATCAAGGATTCGTCTCTTCTGGGCATCATCGCCATCCGGGAGCTGACCAAAGCCACCCGGGAAGTGGTCACCACGAGCCTTCAGCCCTACGAACTCTGGTTCGTCTGCGCCATTCTCTATCTGGTGCTGACCTTTTCCCTCTCGATGTTCGTGCAATATCTGGAAAGGAGGACCCAGATCTCGTGATCGACGTTCGCAACATATCCAAAACATTCGAAGGCGCCGAGGAGGTCAAGGCCCTGGTGGATGTAACGACGTCCATCGAAGCCGGCGAAGTGGTGGTGGTTATCGGCCCGTCCGGCTCCGGCAAAAGCACCTTTCTGCGATGCCTCAACAAACTGGAGACCGCCGACGAAGGCGGCCACATCTACATCGACGGCGTGGACGTCCTGAGCCCCAAGACCGACATCAACAAGGTTCGGGCCGAGGTGGGGATGGTGTTTCAGCAGTTCAACCTCTTTCCCCACAAGACCGTGATCCAGAACGTGACCCTGGCCCAGCGGGTGGTCCGGAAACGGGAAAAAGAGGCGGCCCGGGAAAAGGCCATGCAGCTGCTCCATAAAGTGGGGATTCACGACAAGGCCAACGCCTATCCCGACAACCTCTCGGGGGGCCAGCAGCAGCGGGTGGCTATCGCACGGGCCCTGGCCATGGATCCCAAGGTGATGCTCTTCGACGAGCCCACGTCCGCCCTGGACCCGGAGATGATCGGCGAGGTGCTGGAAGCCATGAAGACCCTGGCCAAGGAGGGCATGACCATGGTGGTGGTGACCCACGAAATGGGATTCGCCCGGGAGGTGGCCGACCGGGTGATCTTCATGGACCATGGGGCCATTGTGGAGGAAGGCACCCCGGAGCATTTCTTCGTCAACCCGACCCATGACCGGACCAAGCTTTTCCTGAGCCAGATTCTGTAGGGGCGAAACATCTTTCGCCCCTGCACGCCTAACCCAAACAGGGGCGAAAAATTTTTCGCCCCTACACGCCTGATCGTCCGGTCTTAAACCGACCCACCAGCCAGCCGTCCATCATCAGGTGGACGATGTGGTGCGCCACGACCACCACCAGGGCCTGGCCATAGGCGGGGAAAAGGGAGAGCTGGAGGATGAGCGTCAGGGTCAGGGTCTTTTGTGAGCCCATGAAAATCAGGCTTTCCCGCCGGCCCGGTCCCATGGACAGGGCGCGGGCCGAAAACCAGGCGCCGGCCAGCAACAGGGCGTGGAATCCGCCCGCCAGCAGCAGGATCAGGCCCAGGTCCCCGGCCCCGCCCACCAGGGTCTGCCGGGAACCGGCGACGCCGATCCACACCATGACCACGATCAGCCCCTGGCAGATGCCCTGAAGCGTCCGGCCCCAACGGTCCATGGATCTGCCCAATCGGGATCTCCCCAATCGCCATTTGGCAACCAGTCCGATTCCCAGGGGCAGCAGCACCAGCAGCGCCAGCCGGACCATCAGGGCGATCCGATCAACGGAGACGGCGGCCGACGTTCCGGCCAGGGGCAGCAGCAGCGGCAGCGCAATGGGAACGACGACCACGGCCAGGCTGTTGGCGACCACTGTGATCACCAGGGCATGGGCCATGTTGCCCCCTGCAGCCCCGGTCATTACCACCCCGCTGGACAGGGTTGTGGGCATCGCCGCCACCAGAAAAACGCCGATCTTGATCCCCGCAGACAGCGGCATCAGTCCGAACAACGCCCCCACCGCCGGACTGAGAATAAAGATCACCCCTAAAGCCGCCAGGGTCCCTTTCACTTCCCGCAACCCCGCCCTGAGTTGACGGGCGTCGAGCATCCCCCCGGACAGCAGAAAAATGACGAAGATGACCGCGGAAGGCGCGCCCCGGTCCCTCAGCCACAAGCCAAGACCCGGAACGGTTTCCGTGGCGTCGACCATCGTGAGGGCCACCGCCAGGAGCAACGCCGACAGGAACCATTGTCGCCTTAAAAAGACCGTCACCCGCATACCTGCGCCTCCCCGCCGCCAGCGGCCGCCGGTCCTCGCCGGCCGGACCTTCTGCCGCTGCTACCGGAAACGCTTAGAATAAAGTAGGATATTTCTACCCTCCGAATGCGTTTTCGGACCATTGTGATTTTAGCTGAGCAACAATACATTACAATAAGGTTTCGATTGTGGAAGCAAAAAAAAATCACAGGCGCGGCGCAGGAGGTATCCGCCACATGACCAGCCACCGTATCACACTGGACCAGGACGCCCAAAAGCTTTTTAATGAGCTGGGGGGTCTCAGCTACCGGATTCCGGCCCCGGGCCGTGAGGGATCAAACGGCGACCCGGCGCTCGATAAAGCCGAGGCGGCCCTGGACCAAGCCAAGTTATATATGATCCAGCTGACCCACCAGATCAGCGCTTTTTTTGTGACCGCCCATTTTCTCCAGGGTATGAAGACCGACAGGGACGACATGGCCGAACTCAACGGCGCCCTGAACAAAGTGGCCCGGCTGCCCCACCGCGACAGCCGTCTTCTCATCCGCTTCAGAGGGTTTCCCACCGGCGTCAATGTGCCGCCGGACAACGACTACGTGATCCGTTTCGACGACATGGAGATCGACGCGGCAGAGGGCGTCGCCCTCTACAAACGCATGGGCGTTCAGATGTCCCATCTTCCCGGACGAATGGCCAAGGCGTTTAAAGTTCTGGCCGATCACGGCATCAGCACTCTGAGCATCGCCGTGCCGCCGACGCCCCAGACAATGGATCGACCTTTCTTCCATCATCTCAACATCTGCCTACAAATCCTCTCCCGCTACAGGCAGGCTCAGAAACAATCTGCCGACATCGAATTCCAGACCGGAAAGGAAACCAAGACCCTGCCCATCATCTGCGATGAATCCGGCAAGCCGGATCTTAATCTCACCCTCATCGCCGGGTTGAACGATATGGGGCAAAGCAGCATGGACGAACTGGTCCGGCGGGTGGACCGCTGGATGAAGCGCACGCCCGACAACCCATTTTACGGGGTCTGCGACGCCATCTTCGGCATCCGGCAAGTCAAGGAAAAACTCATCAAACCGCCCATCGAGGTCAACAACATCAAATGGCTGGCCATGGAAGGCCGCCGACAAACGCTTTCCTTGAAAGATGCTGCGGAAAAAGCGCAAGTGGCCCGTTTGGCCTCCAAATTCTTCGATGCGGCGTCCCGACAGGCGGCCCGATCCCTCCAGGCGGTCTATGGAAACGATTATGATCAGGTGACGGCCCCTCGACTGGTCCAGCGGCTCCATCATGCCAGCGAACTGTTGACGGCAGCCGAAAAAGCCGGGTCGGACTCTCGGGTTGAAAAGGAGGTGCTCCGGAACATCCGGGGGCGGTTCGAGCAGGTGAAAGACAATGTGTTTGACGACCTGGCGGTGAATCGGGACGGGATCAAACTGCGGTCCTCCAACGGAAAAGAAATGTCGCTGAACACAGTCAATGAAAAGCTTAAACAGCTGCTGGCCGGTCACAAAGGCCGCATCCGCACCCAGCGGAAAATGAAAAACCTGATCCGACAACCGATGAATTTCAACGATCGGGATTACCGCGCCATTTCCCAGGATTTCAAGATCAGCGTGGAAGCGGCAAAGGATCTGATCTGCCTCCTGAAGCAGTGTTTCGACGCCAAAGGCCATTTTCTGCGGAGCGTCTTCGAACGGTTCATACCGGCCTTTGCCACCCACGAAAAAAAAGTTTTCGGTTTTCTGTGGCATTATCTGAAGGAGACGCCCCACCGGAACGACCGGGTGGCGTTTCTCAACGCTCTGCAACTCCTGATCGCCAAGATGAAGGAACCGGCCTACGCCATCGAGATGCTCCTCAAGGACGTGCTCCGGGATCCAGACGCCATCGATTTTTCCGATCGCAACGCCTTCATGCTCTCCAATCTTCTGGTCCGCACCTATAACAAGGAGATCGACATCGACATCGAGTTGACCCCTGAAGAGGTGCTGGCGGTTCAAAACGGGCTGGACCGAAAGGTGGCGGCTGCAATGGCCAGACGCATCGACGACCAACAGTCCCGCTTTCTCCGGAAAATCCGGACGGTTCACAGCCAGGTGGTTCTGTCCATGGACAACGAAAAGACCCTGCCGTCCCGGTTTTTACTCTCACTGGAACGGGAGATCTACATTTTCCTCTCCCTGATCGGCGGCGCCACGGCCCGGACCGTTCTACGGAGCGCCCTCAAAACCTATGGCAGCCCCGACGCCCCCATCTACCGGATGTCGGAAAGCCATCGCCACAGCGAGGTCCTGCTCCAGCAACTCACCGTGGTCATTCGGGGGATGGGCCGGATCGGCCGGAACGATGATCTGCCCACTCTCCAGCGGGTCAAGGCCGACAGCGCCGCATTCGGGCATCTCTGGGAGGGATCGAAGACCCTCTCCAAAGTCCGCCGACTCATGCACTGGGTCGATGCCTCGGAACAAAAGCTGCATCCCCCCGGGGATGGCGGCCGAATTTCTTACCTCATGGCCGCCGGGACGGCAAATGCCTCCGCCATCTGATCGACGGCCAGCCCACCCTGCCCTCAAACCCCACCTACACCGCGCTGCGTGATGGGGCCCTTCCTACCTTGGGGCCCCATCATCTCCTTTCTTCCACAGACCCCGGACAGGATCGAGGCCAATTTCCATTTGAAATTTGAGCGAGGTTTTGGTAGCGTTAGTCCGCTTTCCTTGTAGCCTGACAATCGAAAAAAACCGCGGAACAAACCACACTGAACAACGAGAGGAAAGGTTTGATGAAAACAGACGGCGCGGATAAAAACGTACAGCGGGCCGATCGTCGGATTCGCCTTCCGGGGATTCGGCTTCCGGGTTGGGCCCTGCTGCTGGCAGGTCTGCTGCTGTGGGGAACAGGCTGCGATGAATCAGATCGGCCGGACCTGAGAATTTCCCCCACCCGCCTCACTCTGGGCGTCGGCGAGACCGGCACGGTAACGGTCAACGGCGGCCGTTCCCCCTATCGCCTTGACCAGGATGCCGACGCGGCCATCGCCCGGGTGACCCTTGGCGGCCACTCCGTCACAGTGAAGGGAATCTCCCCCGGGTCCACCGCCTTCACCATCCACGACAGCGACGAATATTCAAAAAAGATCGCCGTCACCGTCACCGGAAAGGCCCCGCTGTCGGATCTGGAAGCGATCCAGGACGCCATCGCAGACCGGTCGGCCCGGTGGTCAGCCGCAGACAATCCCATCTCAGACCTGTCGGCTCCGGATCGCCTGTTGCTTCTGGGGGCCATCACGGAAGGGCTGGGCGCCGGCCCGCTTTCCCGAACGGATTTATCACCAGGGCTGCCGGACCCCGCCGAACTGCCGACATCCTTCGACTGGCGGAACCGGAACGGCAACAACTATGTGACGCCGGTCCGGCATCAGCGCCTGTGCGCCGCCTCCTGGGCCTTCGCCTCGATCGCGGCCCTGGAATCCCAGGCCCTCAAAGCCGGTCTTTCTCCTGTGAACGCCGACGATCTGTCGGAACAGATCCTGATCTCCTGCGGCGGGGCGGGCGGCTGCGACGGCGGCTATATCGATGCGGCGGCCGATTTTCTCACCGCCGCCGGCACGGCCCCTGAAACCTGCTTCCCCTACCAGGCCGGGAACGGGGAATGCGCCGACGCCTGCGCGGACTGGCAGAGCGATGCGATCAAAGCCGACGGATGGCATTTTGTTTCAGCCGGCCAGCCGGTCACCGTTGACCGCCTCAAACAGGAACTTTACGTTTACGGTCCCCTGGCAACCATCTTCCAGGTCTTTCCGGATTTCTACTACTATGACCAGGGCGTCTACTCCCACGTCTGGGGGAACTGCGAAGACAGTCTCGGCGAATGCGGCCACGGAGCGCTCATCGTCGGCTGGGATGACGCCGAGGCGGCCTTTATCCTCAAAAACAGCTGGGACGCAACCTGGGGCGAAGCCGGATTCTTCCGGATCGCCTACAGCGAGGCGGCCGGCGACACCCGGTTCGGCAGATGGACCATCGCTTACCGGAAGGCTCAACAGGGAACGGCGGTCGCCTTTGCGGATCCGGACCTTGAAGCGGCCGTCCGAAGCGCCGTCGGCATATCGGAAAGCCCCCTGTTCCCCGGGGATCTGGCGGGCGTTGCGACCCTCTCGGCCTCCGGGAGCGACATCGACAACCTCGACGGTCTTCAGCATCTCGTTGATCTGGTCGTCCTGGAACTCCCCGACAATCGCATCAGCGATCTCGGTCCGCTCTCGGACCTGATCCATCTGTCGGAGCTGAACCTCTCCGGCAACCGCATTTCCGACATCCGGCCGCTGGCGGACAACGACGGCATCGGGGCCGGGGATGTCGTCGATCTGACGCTCAATCCCCTGGATGACGCCGCCTGCAACGGTTACATCCCGGAACTGGCAGCCAGGGGAGCAACGGTGCTGTATGACTGCCCCGCCGTGATTTCCGGTACAGTGCTGATGTCCGACGGCGCCCGGATCTACTACGAAACCGCTGGAGAAGGCGATCCCCTGATGCTGATCCACGGCCAGGAAACCGATGCTTGGGGCGAGGGCAAAGGCCTCTCCTCCTGGGATTCGCAATTTGCAGCGTTTTCCGAACAATACCAAACGATCCGGTTTGATATCCGGGGCTTCGGCCGATCGACCCTGGCCGACGGTCATCCCCTGGACACCTTTTCCTGGGACCCCGGCGCCGACCGGACCACCGCAGACGCAGCCGCCCTGATGGATCACCTGGGCATCGACAGCGCCCATGTCGTGGGGGTTTCTCTCGGCAGCGCCGTCGCCGCGCAGCTGGGCGTCTTTTACCCCGAAAAAATCGCCAAACTGATCCTGGTCAGCCCCTGGGACCGCACATTTCCGGATTCAACCTCCCGATTGGGTGAAATGGAAGCCATCTCCCACAAGACCGCCCTCATCGGCGGCGCGGAGGATCCGGAATTCGACCCGGCGGTGAAAAACATCCGGGAAAGAGGGTACACCCCGTTTCTGGAAGCGCGCATCGCCGACGCAGGAGCGTATCCCAATACGGACGGCCCCGTCGACTTCAACGCCGCCGTACAGGAGTTTCTGTCCGAACCGATCCCCGAAACCTATGCCCTCAACATCCGGATGTCCCCGGCGAGCCCCGCCCGGCTCGGCCTCGGCGTCAAGGTGCTTGCCACGGTCGACTACATCATCGGCAATCCGGAAGGGGCTTACATATGGGTCAAGCCGGTGGACGCCAATGGGGGACAGCACCACGAACCCTCTCTGGTCCTGACCGGCGCCGGCGCTGTCTCGCGGTATTTTTACCTGGACATTCCCGATACCGTCTCTCAGGTGAAGGTGATCATGGAATCGCGGGATTCAGGGCTTGTTTATGAGGAGATCCTCCCGGTGGATTATACCTGGAGCGCCGACCCCTGAGGCGCAAACGGCAACAGCCCGGCGCGCCGAACCTGATTTATCCGCTCCCCTCTCCTTTTCGGGCTGGAAAGAGAGGGGAGTCCCATTTTTATAAGGAGGCGTCTTTCGGCCCATGAGACTGAAGAAAATGGAAATCACCGGGTTCAAATCCTTTGTGGAAAAGGTCGCCATCGACTTTCCCGCCGGTGTTTCCGCCATTGTGGGGCCTAACGGGTGCGGCAAGAGCAACATCGTCGACGCCCTCCGCTGGGCCATGGGGGAACAGAGCGTCAAGCAACTCCGGGGAAAGTCCATGGAGGATGTGATCTTTGCCGGGACCGACGGCCGTGCGCCGTTGAACATGGCCGAGGTCTCCCTGGTGCTGGCCAACGACGGGAAAGGTCCTGACGACGCGACGCCCGAAGTCCTCAAACACTTCACCGAAGTGATGATCACCCGCCGCCTCTACCGCTCCGGCGAAAGCGCCTATCTTCTCAACCGGCTTCCCTGCCGCCTCAAGGATATTCAGAACATCTTTCTGGGCAGCGGCCTGGGAGCAAAGTCTTATGCGGTCATCGGCCAGGGGAACATCGGGGCCATTACCGACGCAGGGCCTGAAGAGCGTCGGTTTTTCATCGAGGAGGCCGCGGGCATCACAAGGTACAAAAATCGAAAAACCGAAACCCTGCGGAAACTGGAGGCGACCAACGCCAACCTGCTCCGGGTCAACGACATCATCGTCGAGGTGGCCCGGCAGATGAACGGGCTCCAGCGGCAAGCCAGAAAGGCCCAGCGGTATAAAACGCTCCAGGCCCGCATCCGGATTCTCGACCTGCAGCTCTCCATCCGCCAGTACGACGACCTCTACACCCAAATCCGGGAGGCTGAAGGAGAAATCCTGAAGCAAAAAGATGCGGAAGGGGTTCAAGGAGCCGCCATCCGGCGGCTGGAGGCTGACATCGAGGGAATCAAACTCGCCCGGTCCCAGAAAAACCAGGAGATCTCTCAACTGAAATCGGACCGGTTCGATACCCAGCGAACCCTCGACAAGACGGAAAACGACCTGGCTCACCTCCGGGAAGCGATGTCCCGGCTGACAGAAGAAATCGGCCAGTTGCAACAGGGACGGGAGGCGCTGGCAGAAAAAAATCGGGCCATGGCGGAGGAAATGGCCCAAGCAGCCGAAAAGACCGCCGAGCTGGAAAAAGAGGCCGCAGACCTCCAGGCCCGATTCGAAGGGGAGGCGGCTGAAACCCGAAGTCTCAAAGAGACGCAGGCGGCGGCCGGACGGGAATTGAGCGCCCAAAAAACGGTCCTTGACGATCTGCTCCAGAAAGAGACCCGACACCGGGCCGCCCTGGACAATGCTCTCGAGAACAAAGAGGGCCTGGAACGGCGACGCAAGCGGGCCGACGAAGAGACGCTTCTCGCCCGCCGGGAGACGGCCGAAAAAGAACAGCAGGAAACCGCGGCCCGCGACGAACTGACCCTCTGTCGGGAAGCTCTAAAGACCCTGGACAGCCGGTTGGCCGGCCTGAAGGATGCCCTGGAAACCCGGCAAAAGAACCT
>JAABTD010000363.1 GCA_011390065.1 Desulfobacteraceae bacterium | reverse complement strand
CTCTTCCGATCTAAGGCCGGGGGAAGCGTCGGCATGATCTACGGCCAGGAGAAGAACATCACGACCTACAACCTTTGCCGCATGAACATGCTGCTGCACGGAGTGAAGGATTCGGAGTTCGAGATATACCACGGCGACACGCTGACCAACGAATGGGACATGCTCCGCGAGCAAAACCCGGCAAAGAAGCCGACGTTCGACGCGGTCGTCGCCAATCCGCCGTTCAGCTACCGCTGGGACCCGAACGAGGCCCTCGGAGAAGACATGCGGTTCAAGAACCACGGGCTGGCGCCGAAGAGCGCGGCCGACTTCGCCTTTCTGCTGCACGGGTTTCACTACCTCAAAGATGAGGGCGTGATGGCGATCATCCTGCCCCACGGCGTGCTGTTCCGCGGCGGCAAGGAGGCGGCGATCCGCAGAAAACTGCTCGACGACGGGCACATCGACACGGTGATCGGACTGCCGGCGAATCTGTTCTACTCGACCGGTATTCCCGTGTGCATTCTCGTGCTCAAGAAGTGCAAGAAGCCGGATGACGTGCTGGTCATCAACGCCAGCGCGGAAGGCAACTTCGAGAAGGGCAAGCGGCAGAACTATCTGAACCCCGGGCACATCGAGAAGATCGTCGACACCTACCAGCACCGCAAGGAAGAGGAGCGGTATTCCCGGCGGGTCGAGATGGAAGAGATCGAAGAGAACGACTACAACCTGAACATCTCGCGCTATGTCAGCACGGCAAAGCCGGAACAGGAGATCGATCTGTCGGCCACGCATAAGGAGTTGGTCGAGATCGAGAAGGAAATTCGTGAGTCAACGGCGAAGCACAACGAGTTTCTGAAAGAACTCGGACTATCGCCATTGCCGGCGCAGGCTGAGTCGCCTACGGGGAACTCGGAGTAGCAGGATCTTGTGTTTTTGCCGGGGGTGTTGTATGTATTCGGGGTGGATAAAAATAATGAAAAAGCCGATGGGGTGGAAGGGGTGAAATTTGAACAAGCGCGCGAAGATGCCTGGGATGAATACAAGAAATCAACCCAATAGCTTCTTGAAAAAAATGCCCTCACTCCCCAACCTCAATCTCTACACCTCCAACCGCCTCGAAATCCTGTCCATTTTCCTCTCGCAAATCCTGAAGACCCCGCTCTCGTCGCCCTTTACGCCGGAGATCGTCGTCGTCCAGAGCAAGGGGATGGAGCGATGGCTCTCCATGGAAATCGCCAAATATCACGGCGTCTGCGCCAATATCGTGTTTCCGTTCCCCAACCCTTTTGTCTACGAGCATGTTTTCCGGAAAGTCCTCCCCGACATTACGGAAACGTCTCCTTTCGACCGGGAAACCATGACCTGGAAAATCATGGGGCTGCTGCCGGAGCTGGCCGATGGGCCGGCATTCGCGGATGTTCGCCATTATCTCGGAAGCGAAAAAAACGACCTGAAACGCCTCCAGTTGGCTCAAAAAATCGCCTACACCTTCGACCAGTACCTGCTCTACCGGCCGGAGATGATCATGAAATGGCAGTCCGGGGAAGACGATGGTTGGCAGGCGATCCTCTGGCGGAAGGTGGCCGAGGGGAATGAGGCCCATCACGCCCCGGCCCTGAGACGCGCCTTTTTGAGCCGGATGGCCGATCTCGACCCGCTCTCTGGTCTGCTGCCCGAAAGGGTCGCCGTTTTCGGGGTCTCCACCCTGCCGCCGTTCCATCTTGAAATTTTCAATGCGCTCTCCCGTTTCTGCGAGGTCAACCTGTTCATCATGAACCCTTGTCCGCAACCCTGGGGGGATGTCCTTTCCGGCCGAAAAAAACGCGTGATCGAAAAAAAAGCCGGCGACCTCGATCGCCGACTGCTCCACCTGGACGTGGGCAATCCCCTCCTCGCCGTCTTGGGGGAACTCGGGCGGGATTTTTTCGATCGGCTGGCGGAAATCTCCCCCCAGGAGGAACCGGCGTTCATCGATCCGGTTGAAGAAGACGATTCCCTGCTGGCGATGATGCAATCGGACATCCTCAACCTCCGGGAAATCGGCGGGGCCGATGACGAACCCCGGGCCGTCGATCCGTCGGACGACTCCATCCGCATCCACGTCTGCCACGGCCCCATGCGGGAGATCGAGGTGCTCCACGACCAGCTGCTGGACCTGTTTCAGAACCATCCCGACCTCCGGCCGCGCGATATCCTCGTCATGATGCCGGACATCGAAACCTACGGCCCGTATGTTCAGGCGGTCTTCGACCGGCCCCGGAACGATCCCCGGCGCATCCCGTTTTCCGTCGCGGACCGATCCTTTCGATCCGAAAGCCGGATCGTGGACGCCTTCCTGCGAATCCTGGATCTGTGGGGCGGGCGATACGAAGCCGCGCCCGTGCTCGCCATTCTTGAAACCCCGGCGGTCCGGGCCAGGTTCGATCTGACGGCGTCCGATCTGGACCGGATCCGGGCATGGATCGTGGAGACCCGCATCCGGTGGGGCATCGACGCCGAAAACCGGCGGGATCACGGATTGCCCGGTTTCTCCGAAAACACCTGGCGGGCCGGCCTGGACCGGCTGCTGCTGGGCGCGGCCCTGCCCGGCGGCGGGGAGGCCATGTTCGGGTCCATCCTGCCCTACGACGCCATCGAGGGAGAAGAAACCGAAACGCTGGGGCGGTTCATTACATTCTGCGAGCGGATTTTCGAAATAGTGGAAGGCTTCAAACCGGCCCGCGACCCGGCCCGGTGGGCGGAAGATCTGCTGGCCGCCGTGGACGCCCTCTTACGCCCGGAAGACGACGCCGAGACCGAATTCCGGGCGCTCCGCCAGACGCTCCGGGAGCTGGCCGACGCCGGCGGGCGGGCCGGGTTCGGCGGCCACGTCGATTTTCAGGCGATACGGGACCTGCTTCAAAACCGGCTGGGCGATGGAGGGTTCGGCTACGGCTTCATCACCGGCGGGGTCACCTTCTGCAAAACGCTCCCCATGCGCTCCATCCCCTTTCCGGTCATCTGCATGGTGGGGATGAACGGCGATGTCTACCCCCGCCGGGACACGGCGCCGGGCTTCGATCTCATTTTCCGGAAGCCCCGGCCGGGGGACCGGTCCGCCCGGGGCGACGACCGGTATCTCTTTCTGGAATCGATCCTTTCGGCGAGAAAAAAGCTCTACATCAGCTATGTGGGCCAGAGCATCCGGGACAACAGCGTCATCCCGCCCTCGGTGCTGGTCAGCGAACTGGCCGATTACATCCGGAAGGGCTTCACGACGCCGGACGGCGACCTTGTCGATGATCATATCCTCACCCGCCACCGGCTCCAGGGCTTCAACCCCGCCTACTTCGACGCATCCGAAGATGCGCGGCTGTTCAGCTATTCCGGGGACCGCCGACGGACCGCCCGGAGCCTGGCGTCTCCGAGACGGGACCCGGAACCCTTCTTCCGAACCGGCCTGCCGCCGGCCGGGGACGAATGGCGAACCCTTTCCATTGACGACCTGGCGTCGTTCCTGTGCAACCCGGCCCGATACCTGCTCAACCGCCGGCTGGGCATCCACCTGGGGGGCGAAGACGAGGCCCTGGAAGAGACCGAACCGTTCACGACCAAGGGGCTGGAGAAATATTGGATCGAGCAGGCCCTCGTGGACCGGATGGTCCGGGGCGGCGACGGCGACGACCTGCTCCGCCTGGAATCCGCCAAAGGAAACCTTCCCCACGGCATGGTGGGCCGTTGCGCCTTCGACAAACTCCGGCACGGCGCCGCGGATTTCGCCCAACGGCTCGGCGAATATTTGGCCGAGGACAAGCTGGACGAA
>JAABTD010000141.1 GCA_011390065.1 Desulfobacteraceae bacterium | reverse complement strand
CTGGCCTGCGCCCCGACCTCCTCCCACAGGCTGCCGTCGGGCACCAGATCCAGCATGGACAGCCGGTAGATGATGATGAAGTCCTTGCCCACCGCTTCCCGGACGCCCTTGACGATCTCCACCGGAAACCGGAGCCGGTTTTCCGGCGATCCGCCCCACTTGTCCTTGCGATGATTGGTCCTCGGCGCCAGAAACTGGTTGATGAGATACCCTTCGGAGCCCATGACCTCCACGCCGTCGTATCCCGCCGCCTTGGCGAGTTCCGCGCACCGGATAAAGGCCCGGATCTGTCGCCCGACGCCCCATCCGGGAAGGGCCCACGGTTTGAAGGGCGAAATGGGGGATTGGATCCGGGACGGCGCCACGCAAAACGGATGGTAACCGTACCGCCCCGCATGGAGGATCTGCATGCAGATCTTACCGCCCTCGGCATGAACCGCTTCGGTGACGATTTTATGGCGGCCCACCTCCCGCCGGCCGGTCAGTTTCGATGAAAAGGGCGCCAGCCAGCCCGCAAGGTTGGGCGCAATGCCGCCGGTGACGATGAGACCGACGCCGCCCCGGGCCCGCTCGGCGAAATAAGCCGCCAGTTTGGGAAAGTCTTTGGCCTTGTCCTCGAGGCCGGTGTGCATGGAGCCCATGAGGGCCCGGTTTTTGAGCGTGGTGAACCCCAGATCGAGGGGTGAAAACAGGTTCGGATAATGCATGGATCTCCTCACATTCAGTTGAGATGTCACGGAAAAATGGAAACGGTGGTTCCCACTTTCGGTGCATAATAACATATGGAGTTGATTTTTTCTCCATATATGGTTAATTAATGAGGGAGAACGCGTTTCCTTCCGATCCCATAACCTCCAGGGAGAGCCAATGAAAACCTGCATCCCCCCCGCTGTCCTGCTATGGAGTTTTGTGCTTTGCCTTTTTTCTCCGGCCGCCGCCCAGGTCGTCCTGGACGGGACCGTCGGCCCCTCCGGCGAGATGTCGATTCCCCTCCGCAACGATACCTACACGGTCCGGGAAAGCTACGGCGAACGGGTCGGGGGCAATCTTTTCCACAGCCTGAAAACCCTGGACATTCGGGTGGAAGAAGCGGCCGATTTCGCCGCCGCGTCGGATATCGACAACATCGTCGCGCGGATCACGGGCGGGTCGTCCCGGATCGACGGCACGCTGACCTCGACGTTGACGCGCAGCGGCCTGATCTCCAACGCCAACCTGTTCCTTTTAAACCCCTCCGGCATCGTCTTCGGCCCCAATGCCCGCCTGGACCTGGGGGGCTCGTTCCACGTCAGCACCGCGGACTACCTTCGGATGGGCGAAACCGACCGGTTTTACGCCCGACCATCGGAGAGCGACGTGCTTTCGGCCGCCGCGCCCCAGGCGTTTGGATTTCTGACCGATTCCCCGGCCGGCATCGCCCTGGAAGGCGGGATCGCCGATGGGCCCGACCCCGGCCTAAAGGTCAAAGCGGGCGAAACCATCTCCTTTGTCGGAGGGGATGTCCGTATCGAAGGGATCAGGGCCAACGGCGCGACTGTAGACCGCATCACCGCGCCGGAGGGCCGCATCGACATTGCCGGCGTTGCATCGAGGGGAGAGGTCGAACCGTCGGATGCCGGCCTTTACGTCCCGGAAAGAGGGGGAGACGTTGCGGTGACCGACGGCGCCGTCCTGAAAACCAGCGGTTCGGGATCCGGCGACATCTACATCCGGGGCGGGGCGTTTCTCCTGGAAAACAGCACGATCCTGGCCGATAATGTCGGAGACGCCGACGGCGGAACCGTCGATATCAGGGCCGACGCCGTCAGGGTGGACGACGCCCGTATTTTCTCCGACAACCAGAGTCGGGACGCTTTTGGAGAAGATGCCGCATTCGGGTCCGGCGAGGGCGGCGACATCCATCTTTCGGCAAACGAATCCCTTGAAATCACGAACAACAGCAGCGTTTTCACCGACACGCAATTTGAAGGGAACGGGACCGCCGACGGTCGGGCCGGCTCGATGACCCTCTCCGCCAAGCGGATCGCCATCACCACCGGGAGCACCGTTTCCAGCGATACCTACGGGACCGGAGACGGCGGGACCATCACCGTCGAGGCCTCTGAATCCGTAACCTTGTCCGATGACGGCCGCATCTTCAGCGGAACTCTGGGCAGGACCGATGGGGCCGGGGACGGGGGCAGCATCCTCATCCGAACGCCGCGATTCACCATGGAACGGGACGCCAAGATCAACACCGACACCCGAAACGGCGACGCCAGGGGCGGAGACGTGCTGATCGAGGGGTTCGACGGCGGCCCGGCAGATCGCATCGCCATGATCGACAGCCAGATCTCCGGCGCCGCCATCAACAACTCGGATAGTGCAGCCGCGGGTGGAAGCGTCACCCTCAACGCCCTGGAAATCCAGTTTACAGAAGGGGCCAGAATCCGCAGCGAATCTCTGGGCGCCGGCCGGGGCGGGGACGTGACCCTGTCGGCGCCGGACGGTACGGTGCGCCTTGCCGGGGCCAGCGCCGAGGGCGTCCACAGCCAGATCCTGACCACATCCGAATCCGAAGAACCGGACGCCGGAAACGCCGGCGACATCGTTGTCGAGGCGTCGGACATCGTCTTCGAAAAAGGGGCCGGGATCACCGCCGGCACCGAAGGTCCGGGAGATGCCGGAACCATCGCCATATCGGCGGCCCACCTCCTGATGCGCAACGGCGGCCATATTTCTTCGTCAACCAACAGCACCGGCGCCGGCGGCAGCGCCGGGTCCATCGACGTTGCGGTTTCAGGTGCGGCATCCCTCACAGACCCCGGCACGATCATCAGCACGGAGACCGCCGGCCAGGGGCCGGCCGGGGATATCCAGGTGCGGGCCGGGTCCCTTTCCATTCAAAAATACGCCGCCATCTCCTCCGCCAGCCGAAACCCCGGCGCCGCCGGAGACGCCGGCACGATCACCATCTCGGCGGCCGGCGACATCGCTCTGACCGAAGGCGGGGAAGCCACCACCGAAGCCGTCAACGCGGGCGGCGGCCGGATGTACATCACCAGCGGAAACATGCTCTACCTCGAAGACAGCCGGATCACCACCAGCGTCCAGCAGGGCGCGGAGAACGGGGGCGACATCGACGCGGTCGCCCGGTTCATCGTTCTGAAGAACGGACAGATCATCGCCAAGGCCTTCGAGGGCCGCGGCGGCAACATCCGAATCGCGGCGGACCAGTTCATCACCACCCCCGACAGCGTCGTGTCGGCCTCTTCGGAACTGGGCATCGACGGCGACATTTTTATCGAATCGCCCGTCACCGACATCAGCAGTTTTCTGGCCGTGCTGCCGGACCAGTTCCTGGACGCCGGCCAGTGGATCGTCAAATCCTGCGCCGAGCAGGCCGTGGAAGCGGCCAGCCGATTCATCGTAAAGGAGCGGGAAGGCACGCCCATGCCGGTGGACGATTGGCTGGCAAGCCCGTTTTGAATGGGGATAAACATTTTTCCAGGGAGGTCGTCATGGAACAGAGAAAATGGGATCAGGCCCATCGCCTGAACCGGTATATGATCCGGTATGCTTTTGCGGCGCTGCTAATCGCGGCCATCGGGATATCGACCGCTGTTCCATCCGCCGGCGCCGCCGGCATTGACGGCTATGTGGTGGATGAGCAGGGCGCTTTCGTTCCCGGTGCAACGGTCGACGTCTGGTCCCCTTCCACCCTCGTTTACGACTACGCCTATACAGACGCCCAGGGTTATTTTACCTTCATGGATCTCCCCGCGGTGGCCGATTTCATCCTCGCCGTTTACATCCCCGGATATCCGACTGTTTACTACGATGGGCAGTTGAGTGAAGATCTGGCCGATCCCCTCAACCTGACCGCCGGCGATGTCATGATTTTAATCGATCTTTCCACCATCGATTTCGGCGGCGTCATCTGGGGATACATCTATGAAAACGACGGCCCCCCTCAGCAGACTTTATGGGTTGAGGCCTGGACGCTTGACTTTGAATTCGCGGGCAGTTCCCCCGTTTTCATCGAACCGGATTTCGGAGGATATTATGAAATCTGGGGTCTGGATCCGTTCCAGTCCTACATTATATCGGTCTGGCCGGACGAGGGGTCGGGGGTTTATTACAGTGAAGATGTCTACGGATTTCCGCTGACGGTTTTTTCATGGGACCAGGCGACGCCTGTTCAGCCTTCGACCTTTTACAGCCGGGATTTTTATATCACCGCCGAAGGCGGCAGCATCCGGGGCGCCGTCCTGCTGGGGGATGCGCCTTATGAAGGCGCCTGGGTGGAAGTATGGAACCCTGACACAGGGGTGTGGGCTTACGCGGAAACCACCGGCAACCTGGTTGACGGGGCCAATTACGCCATCGCATCCCTTCCCTTCGGCGTCTACGACGTCACGGTTTACACCGGCGACGATCTGGAATCTCCGCCGACGCAATCCGTGTCGGTAGCCGACAGCGTCCCCGTAGACGCGTCCTTCAATCTTTCCGCCTTTAACGGCGCCGTCTCAGGGACAATTCAGGGGCTTGCACCGGGAGAGTTCGCCATCGTCAGCGCCTGGTCCATCCCCAATGACTATTACGAAGAAGCAATGGTCATGGGAACAGGGGGAGCAGTGGACTACGCCATTTCCGGTCTGCCGCCGGCGGAAGATTATATTGTCGAAATTTTTCCGGGCCTGCATCCCTACCAGATCTATGACGGCGCTTACGACTGGCAGAATGCAGCGCTGGTGGACATCACCGCCGGCAACCGAACCGACATTGATTTTTCCCTGATCGGCGGGTCGGATCTGGTCAGCATCAGCGGGACGATTTACTTTCCCGACACGGCCCCTGTGGGCGAATCGGTCTGGGTGGAAGCCGCCTCCGGGTCGGCAGCTTTCTGGGGCGGCGTCGAAGTCCGGAAAACGATCGAAACCGGCAATGCCGTCCCCTATGAGATCACCGGGCTGATCAAGGCATCCGATTACCGGGTCGGCGCCTGGCCCGATACGTTGAAACCGAAATACTATGAAAACAGCGGCTCCTGGGACGGGGCCGCCCTGGTGGATGTGAGCGCCGCTTCTGAATCCGGCATCGACATCGCTCTCATCGAGGGATCCAGCATATCCGGCGCCGTCCAGGACGAGAACGGCACAGGCGTCTCCGGCGTGCTGGTCAGCGCGTGGTCCTACGCAACGGCCGGTTATGCTGAAACCTTTACCGGGTTTAATGGCGGATATACGATTTCCGGGCTGGAGCCGGCCGCTGATTATATCGTGGAAGCCTACTCTTTTGAATTCGGCAGCTATTACTACGGGGAGACGACGACCGTCCGGGATGACGCGGCGGCCTCCCGGGTGAACATTTCCGACGGACCGAAAACCGGCATCAACATCTTAATCCTGCCGGGCGAAAAAATCATCGGCCGGGTGCTGAACAGCAGCGGAAAGCCGGTTCCCGGCATCTGGGTCAGCGCATGGTCGGAGGCGTTGCAGGCGGGCAATGAGACGTTTACGGATTTCAACGGAGAATTCACCATTCCGGGCCTGCCCAAAGGCGTCGATTACGAGGTCAGCGTCTGGCCCGACTGGGATGCGGATTATTTCTCCGTTGCCAAAACCAATGTCGCCACCTGCGCCGCCGAGTGCAAATCCGTTGATTTGATCCTGAAGGAAAAAGGCGACACCGTGACCCTGTCCGGTCGTGTGACCGACCCTGGGGGCGCGCCCTCGTCCGGCGCCGTGGTCGAAGTCTGGTCGGATGCCGTGGGGGAATACGGCGGCTACGGCTGGGCCGTCACCGATGGAAACGGCGCCTATGCCATTGCCCGGCTGGCGCCGTCGGTCGATTATGAGTTAACGGTCTGGCCGGCGACGGACAGCGCATGGGCCGTCCATACGGACGCCGTGAGCCTGACGGCCGATACTGTCCTCGATATCACCCTGGCCCGGGGCGGCGCCGTAGAAGGAACCGTAACGTCGCCCGGCGGAGCGCCGGTGGAAGGGGCGTGGGTGTTCATCTATTCCGAATCCGGACTTTTCTGGAACTATGCCGTAACCGATGCAACAGGCGGCTATGCGATACTTCAGGCGCCCATGGGCCTCGGCGACCTTGAACTCTTTGTTTTCAAGGAGGGGTTCCTGGAGGCAATCAGACCGGTGGTTTTCGATGCCGACCCCTCGATCATCGATGTCGTACTGCGGGTCAGCGGGGTGATCTCCGGCCTGGTCACCGCAAACGGCGTTCCCGCTCCGGGGGCTGTCATTGAGGTGATCCTGCCGGGAAGCGAGGGAGTGGAGACGCCCGTCCGGGCGGCCCGGAACACGGGGCCGGACGGTCGTTACGTCATCACCGGCTTTCCAGCCGCCGATGAGAACGACGCCTCCATAACGAATTACGAGGTGTGGGCCAAGGCCGAAGGATATCCTCACCAGACCAAAACCGGGATCACCAGCGGGGATGAGGTGGATTTCGAGTTGGGCCGCGGGGCGTCCAACCGCCTGGAAGGGAGGGTGGTTAATTTCGATGCATCGGCGTTTAACAACGCTTATCTGGTGGCCAATGCCTTTAATACAGAAGACCGGAACGACTGGCGCTGGGCGCCGGTGTCCGATCAGGACGGGTCCTTTGCCTTCACGGACCTGATCGGCGGTAAGTCTTACTACCTGACATTTTCCGCTCATGAAATTGTCGGCGACGGCCTCTTGTACAATCAATGGGATGTGGGGGGATCGGGTGTGACCGTAATCGATCCGGACACGCCTCCGGCGAACGCATCAATCCGGTCCACAGAACAAATCGTCGATTTTACATTTGATCTTTCAGGCGCACGCCGGGCCGTCGATCAGCGCCCCGGCCGGGTCCGGAATCTGCGGACCACCGGAGATCTGGTGCAGAACCTTGCCCGGACCACATCTGAAAAAATCGTCAACAAGCCCGACGTCACCGTCAGATGGGAGCCGTCGGAACCGGACCGGAAGGAAATCTATTACTACGCCTTCAATACGAACGCCGATCACAAAATCACCAAAAGAAACGCCAGAAAACCCGGCATCAATGCCCGGCAAGCGACCAGCCATGCCTTGAGCGGGGACAACGCGTCGTTCTACGCCCATGTGGCGGTGGAAGACGACCGGGCCAGGATCGGCGACACCTCCCGTCTGAGCTTCAAACTCGACACCGTGGCCCCGAAAAACCCCACGGTGAAGGTGGATGCCGGCCAGAAAACCCGGAGCTCCGGAAACGTCATCCTCAAGCTCGGCGCCGTCAACGCCACGGAAATGTACGTCAGCAACGTCAACTACGGCCAGGGCGGTCAGTGGGAAAACTACAAGGATGCCAAAGAATGGAAGGCGGCCGCCGGCGGCGGTTCGAACACCATCTATGTGCTGTTCAGGGATGACGCTCATAATGTTTCGCGGACCTCCCTGGCCCTTCAGGCTGAAACCAGCCCGCTGCAAAACACCATCCGGGTTCTGAAGATATTGACAGGCATCGATGCAGCCGTGGATCGGCCGGCGGAACTGGACGGCGCCGCCGATGATGTCATCAACCTCAAAGACGCTGTTTTTCACCTGCAAAAAGCGGCGAACGTAAGGTAGGCGCTATGCAACACATTGCCGGACAGACCGCTGCCATCACCGCGCTGATGCTTCTTGGACTGCTGGGCGGGGGGATGCCGTCGGCCGCCGCCGTGGAAAGCGACGCTGTCGTGGATTTCATGGAACAGGGGTCGTCGAGATATCATCAGGGCGATTTTGCCGGGGCCGTTGATTCCTGGCAATCGGCAGCCAATCTGTCGGAAAAGCAGAATAACCCGGAGGCCCGGCTGACGGCGCTTCTCTACCAGGCGAAGGCGCTCCAGGCCCTGGGTCGCCGCGATGCCGCGCTGAGCGTCCTGCAAAGCGCCGCCGCGGTTGTGGAAACCACCCGGAACCCGACGCAGAAGTCTCTGCTCTATGCCCGGTTGGGAGATCTTTACCTTTCAATCGGACAGCCGGACCAGGCCATGGCTTTTCTGGAAAAGGCCGAAGACCTGGCGATTGCCGCCGACAGTAAACGGGCCCTCGCCGGGGTGCTCATCAACACCGGGGTCGCCCATGCATCCCGGAAGGATTATGCCGATGCCATGGCCGCCTGGGACGAGTGCCGCGGCCTCGCCGATCAGATATCGGACGAGGCGCCGGCCCTTAAATCCCGGGTCCTGATCAACATGGCCCGGATGAGCGTTCGCCTCGGGGATCCCCGAGCCGCGATAGAAGCCCTCCGGAACGCCATGGCGGCGCTCGATGACCAGCCCGATGATTATGGGAAGGGGCGGGATCTGGTGTCCCTGGCCCTGCTGTCCATGGAGGGACGACGGATCTGGCCGGATGCCGCCGATGAAATGGATCCTCTGGCCCTTGCGGCGTTGCAGCGGGCCGGCGTCATCGCCGACGATCTGAAATCCGCTGAGCTGACCTCCCTGGCGCGGGGCTACACAGGGCGGCTTTACGAACTGAGGGGCCGGAAGGAAGAGGCGCTCCGGCTGACGCATTCGGCCCTGTTTTACGCCCAGCAGTCGGGGACCTCCCCGGAGATCCGTTACCGGCTTCACTGGCAGGCGGGGCGGTTGCACGCAGATGCCGGCAATGCGAATGCCGCCATTCGATCTTACCGGCTGGCGGTCGAGGCCCTGACCCCCATCCGGCAGGAACTCGCTGCCGGATACCGGGACCGGCAGGACTTTTTCCAGGAAAAGATCCGGCCCGTTTACCTGGAACTGGCCCGGCTGCTCCTGGAAAAAGCGCAGCGCCGGCAAGACAGGGCCTCCCGGGAATCGCTGCTCCGGGAGGGGCGGGACGCCATGGAGCTGCTGAAGACCGTTGAACTTCAGGAATACTTCCAGGACCCCTGCGTTTCCGACCTGAAAACCACCACCCTTGAACCGGAGGAGATGGCGCCCCATACGGCGGTGATCTATCCCATCCCCTTTCCCGAATATCTGGCGATCCTGCTGATGACACGGGACGCCATCGACCTCTACACCGTCCCGGTGGCGGCGACGGAACTGGATCGGACCGTCCGCCGGTTCCGGCGCCGCCTCCAGAACAGCCGGGGTGAAGGATTTGAAGAGGATGGCCGGACCCTCCACGACTGGCTGATCCGTCCCATGGAACCGGCGCTGGGCCAACGCGACATCGACACGCTGGTGATCGCCCCCGACGGCGTGCTGCGTCTCATCCCTTTTTCGACGCTTTACGACGGCGAACGGTTTCTCGTTCAAAAATACGCCATGGGCACGGTCCCGGCCATCACCCTCACCACCGCCAGACCGGCGGACAAAAAGCGCGGCGGGGTCCTCCTGGAGGGCTTGTCCGAGGCCAGACAGGGGTTTGCGTCGCTTCCCAGCGTCAAGCAGGAGCTGTCAACGCTCCATGATCTGATGGGGGGGACCGTTCTGCTGGACGAAAACTTCACCCTGGACAACCTGACCCGGGCCTTTGACGACGCCGATTACGACATCGTCCACATGGCCACCCACGGCGTGTTCGGCGGCAGCGCCGATGAGACCTTCCTGCTGACCCACAACGAAAAACTGACCATGGACCGGCTGGAAGCGATCATCGACCAGACCCGCCGCCGGGGCAACCAGGTGGAGTTGTTGACCCTGAGCGCCTGCCAGACCGCCCTGGGGGACGAATGGGCCGCCTTCGGGCTGGCCGGCATCGCGGTCAAGGCCGGGGTGAGCAGCGCCGTGGCAACGCTCTGGTTTGCGGACGATGAAGCCGCCTTTGAGATCATGACGGAATTCTATCGACAGCTCCATCAAGAGAAAAAGTCCAAATCACAGGCCCTGCGGCTGGCCCAGACCCGGATGATCCGGGACGACCGGTTCCACCACCCCGCCTTCTGGGCCCCGTTTCTGCTGATCGGCAACTGGCTCTGAAGGTGATTCCAACCCATGGAAAGCAAGGAGGCGTTCATGAAAACTTTTCTGACGGTCGGCGTCGGCATCGCGGCGCTGGCGTTTCTGTCTATGACGGCCCTGACGCCGCCGGTATTCGCCGCAACCGGCGCCGTGTTGTCGGTCACCGGAGATGTCCAGACAAAAGCGACGCCCGGAGCGGACTGGCAGCGTCTCAAGCGCGGAGTCAGGATCGCCGGCGGCAGCACGGTTAAAACCGGCCCGGACGCCTTTGCCAGGATCCTGTCGCCGGACGGAACGCTGATCAAGATCCCGGCCGCACAGGAGCAGGTGCTTTCCTTTTCTTCCAATGTCGCCGATGGCCCGGAAGTCGCCTCCGAGTCCTCATCCCCGGGCTATTCCGCTTTTGTAGCGGAATTTTTCAGCCCCAATCAACGGACCCGCATCAATGCGGTGCGAAGCCATTTGAGCCCGCTTCAGCAGGACTGGATCGCCTTCAGCCGGTTCAACCATTTATCGCCGGACAAAATCGAAACGGCGCTGGAACTGGCCGCCGCCTTCCAGGCTGAAAACAGCGCCAACCGGAGCGTCTACATCCTCTGGAAACTCAAAAGCTTTTTCCCCGACGATCCCGGCATTCAAGCCCTTGCGGATCGCGCCGTTGGCGCCCTGGAGAGCGGAGGGCAATGGACGATTAACGGAGACATCATTCGGGGAAATCGTTTCCGCGTCGGCGGAAAAGCGCTCCAGATCGCTTACAACACCTTCCGGGAACGGTACGTCTATGTCTACCACTCTGTTCGCACCCCTGAAGGGACAGTCGTCACCACCCGTCTCTTCCCCGATACGGACGATCTCATGGCCCTGGCCGGTCGGACCTTTTTCGCTTCACGGGTGGCGGCCGAAGAGCGGTTGTCCGCCAAGGAGGATGGCGTGGCCGTCCGGGTCAATGCAACCCCCTTTGCCGAGATGATCGGGGTCCTCGATAAAGACGCAACAGTGACGGTGCTGGAAAAACAAGGCCGGCGCTATCGCATCGCCGCCGAATCCGGGCTGACGGGGTGGGTTCTCAAACACAAACTGGCCGGCGAGACCGCCGCCGAGGGGAAACAGTCAGGGGATGTGTTGACGATCCTGCGGGCGCCATCGGACACGGGCGTCCATTACCTGTGGGGGTGGGCGTCGCCCGGGCCCATGCCGCCCTGGGCCGTGGAGGGCCTGCTGGCCAGAGTGAACGGCGGGCTGGCATCTGAGAAAGGAAACCTCAGCCGGGAACTGATCTCGGCCGCTCTTCCCGACATCTGCCAGGATGTTCAGGTGCTTTATCTTGCCGGTCGGTAGCGGGGAAAGGCCGTGTTAAAAAAGCGCCTCTCCCCGTTTTCCAAGATCCTCTTCGCCCTGGTCGTTTCCATTCTTCTGGCGATGCCTCAAGTGGCCAATATGAGCGAATCGCTCCTGAAGCGATTGGAGAACCGCTCCATCGACTACCGGTTTCTCATCCGGGGGCCGGACCGCTATACCCTCGATTCCCCCATCATCATCCTTTTCATCGATGATCCATCGGCCATGGCCTATGGCTATCGCTCCCCGACCCCCCGTTTGCTCCTGGCCGACCTCGTCAACCAGTTGTACGACAAAGGGGCCGCCGTCATCGGCATCGACGTGCTCCTGGACCGGTCTTACGACGATGTGGGCGAACAGTTCCTCGGCACGGCCAGCGCCGACATGGAAGCCTCCCAGGCAGCCCTGGCGGCGGCAAACACAGCCCTGGCGGCAGCCCTTTCCCGAGCAGGAGAAAGGGTTGTTCTGGTGAAAAATCTGTATCTCCCCGTGGACGGCGCCGCACCGGTCATCCGATCCGATATTCTGCCCGAATTCGCCCGGAAAACCCATGCAGGCTATTCCATCTCCAAATCCGAAGGAGACGACTTCCATCGATGGACCAGCATCTACCCTTTTCCGGGCGGACATGACGCCTTTGCCGCGACGATTTACCGGCTTTTCACCGGAAACGCACTCGATATCCCCGATCGCCTTCGGCTGAGCCTCCGCAATCCGTGGATGCTTTTGGATTTTCCAGGCCCTCCCAGCCGGCTGGATAAAATGGAACACAATTTCGAAGCCTTTGCCGCCAGCGAACTGTCCATCCTTCCGGAAGCGCTGTTCAACGATAAAATCGTGCTCATCGGATCGGCCATCGAGGACCTCGGCGATGTTTTCCTGACCCCTTTCTCAACCCAGAAAAACGGCTACCTGACCAGTTTCGGGGTGGAACTCCAGGCCATCACGCTGAGCATGCTGATGGAGGAGCGGTTCATCTTCGAACCCACCCGGATTCAGAAATTCTTTCTTCAGGCCGGCTTCTTCACCCTGGCCGCCCTCCTGTTCCTCTTCCTGCGGCCGATCATGGCCCTGGCCATGCTCCCCGTCTGCACGATCGCATGGGTTGCAACGAGCACTTTCGCCTTTATCCGGTACGACCTCCTGATTCCCATGGCCTCTCCCGCGATGTTGTTCGGCATCGTCTTCATCACTTGCCAGGCCGTCATTCAATTGACGGAGCAGCGATATTCCCGGTTTCTGCGCAGTGCTTTCCAGCAGTATCTGCCCCCTCAACTCCTGGACAAGCTCGTCCACAGCGAGGGGGAAATCGCCCTGGGAGGCGAACGACATCATCTGTCCATTTTTTTCTCCGATCTGGCCAATTTCACCACCATCTCCGAGCGGCTGGCGCCGGAAAAACTCATTGATTTTCTCCATATCTACTTTGAGGAAATGACCCGGCTCCTGTTTAAACAGCGGGGCACTCTGGACAAATATATCGGCGACGCCATCATGGCCTTTTTCGGGGCCCCCAACCCCCAGAAGTTTCATGCGCTCCGGGCTTGCAACATGGCGTTGCTGATGCAGCGCCGGCTTGATGAACTCAACGAAACAGAACCGCCGGGGTGGGTAACGGTTCAGGTCCGGATGGGGATCAACACCGCCGATGTGTTCGTCGGCAATATGGGGTCAAAAACCCGGTTCAACTACACCGTCATGGGAGACGGGGTCAATCTCGCCTCCCGGCTGGAAGGGGTGAACAAGCTTTTCGGGACGCGCATCCTCATCAGCGAATCGACATTGGAGCACGTTCGCGGCGATCCGGCCAATGCCGATCGCTTTTTGACCCGGGAGGTGGGCCGCTTCATCGTCAAAGGCAAGAAAAAACCGGTGGCGGTGTTTGATCTGATGGCCTTCTCCGACGATGCAACTCCTGAGCAGGCG
>JAABTD010000362.1 GCA_011390065.1 Desulfobacteraceae bacterium | reverse complement strand
CACCCCGGCGATTGCCATTACATCAACGGCAACTACAAGGCCCGGCGCCGGATTCGGCTGCTCAAGGAAATCCTGCCGCAATTCGGGTTCGAGGAAGAACGCCTCCGGCTCACCTGGATCGGGGCCAGCGACGGCATCGAGTTCGCCGAAACCATGCGGGAACTCGTCCATCAGGTGAAAGAGCTGGGGCCGAGTCAGGCGCAATTGCAGATGGTGATTTAATAAAGACGCCACCCAGCCGGCTTTAGCCGGGTTCCGCTTGTAGCCGGGGGATTCATTCCCCGGCGGGGCCATCGGGAACGCCATGCTGAAATCGAACCGTCCGCCATCCCCGTCCGGGAATAAATCCCCGGACTACAAACGAAACCGCCCTGAAGGGCGCTGATAGACAATATGCGAACCGATGATAAGATCCCAACAAGGAGATCATCCATGGCTCAACCCACTCAAGCCAAAGCCATCACTATAAAAGACGGCGACATCACCGCCTCCCTCAAAGAATTCGTCCAGTCGGTTCTTGAATCCGACGGAATCGACGCCGTACTGGCCCCGCGCCATCTGCCCCTGGCCGGGGCCGGCGCCAAACCCGCCGTCATGCCGACGCTCATCAGCGACCCGGAGGCCCTGTCGGGCGTCGATCTGCTCGCTCCGGCTTTTCCCCTGAACACGGCCAAGATGGTCTCGCGGCTGACCCGGAAGCCCCTGGGCCGGACCGTGGCGGTTTTTCTGCGGCCCTGCGAGATCCGGGCATTCGTGGAATTGGTCAAGCTCCGGCAGGGGCGGACCGAGGAGGTGGTGATCATCGGGACGGACTGCCCCGGCGCGGTCCGCAACACGGATTTCCCTCAAATGTACGATGGGGATGGCCCCGCGGCGACGGACCGATTCATCGAAGCCATGATGAATGCAACGCCCAACCATCATGGTCATCAAGAAAATCACAAAAATCACAGTTCAGACAACATCCCCCTCATGACCGCCTGCCAGGCCTGCGAACACCCCGTCCCGGACGGGGCCGACATCGCCATCGGTCTGTGGGGCATGGACATCAGGAACAAAGCCCTCGCCCTGGCTCAGACCCCCGCGGGAGAGGCCCTCCTGGACCGTCTCGGACTCCCGGACGCCGACATCCCGAAGGATCGGGCCGCGGCCGTTGAAAAAATCGTGGCCGAACGAACGGCCCATCGGGACGAAATGTTCGCCGAAACCGAGGCGGTCATATCGGACTTATCCAAGCTCACGGACTACCTGGCCGGATGCGTCAACTGCTACAACTGCCGGGTGGCCTGTCCGGTCTGCTACTGCCGGGAGTGCGTGTTCGTCACCGACGCTTTCAACCACGAGCCGGCTCAGTACCTGCAATGGGCCCATCGGAAGGGCGCGATCAAGATGCCCACGGACACCACCTTCTATCACATCACCCGGCTGGCCCATATGAGCACGGCCTGCGTGGGGTGCGGCCAGTGTTCCAACGCCTGCCCCAACGACATTCCGGTGATGGAGCTGTTCCGGACCGTGGCCCGGAAGACCCAGGCCGCCTTTGACTACGAGGCCGGCCGCGACTTGGACGCCCCGCCGCCGCTGACCGAATTCCGTGAAAACGAATTCACCGACGTGGTGGGCATCGAACAGAAGAGGAAGGGGGTGGCCTGATGAACCGCAAGATCGGCAACGCGCTGGTGGTGGGCGCCGGGATCGCCGGGATCCGCGCGGCCCTGGATCTGGCCGAGACCGGGTACGGCGTGACCCTCATCGACCGGACCGACCACATCGGCGGCATCCTGACCCAGCTTGACTACCAGTTCCCCACGGACCGGTGCGGCATGTGCCGGATGCTCCCCCTGGTGGACCGGGACGCCGGTTCCCAGTACTGCCTGCGAAAAGGGCTGTTCCACGAAAACATCGACATCCGCCTTTCAACGGAACTGGTGGGCCTGGAGGGAACCCCGGGCAATTACGCCGCCACGGTCCGGAGCCGTCCCGCCATGGTGGACCGGGACCGGTGCATCGGCTGCGGAGCCTGCGCCGAGGTCTGCCCGGTGGAGATCCCGGACCGGTTCAACGCCGGGCTGGGAACCCGGAAGGCGATCCACCTGCCCACGCCCCACGCCATTCCCAACCCCTTCGTCATCGACGCGGGGGCCTGCACCCGGTGCGGCGCCTGCGTGGAGGTCTGCCCCACCGACGCCATCCATCTGTTGTCGGAGCGGCGGAAAAAATTCCGGATTCTGGTGGTGGACGACGAAGCCATTGTCCGGGACTCCCTCAAAGAGTGGCTCCACGAGGAGGAAGGGTTTTCCGTGGATACGGCCGCTTCCGGTCCCGAAGCCCTGGAGATGCTCGCCAATGCCGGCCCGGACGATGCCTACCGGCTGATGCTTTTGGACATCCGGATGCCGGAAATGGACGGCGTGGAGGTGCTGCGCCGGGCCAGGGCCGACTTCCCCGACCTGTGCGTGGTGATGATGACGGCCTACGCCGACGTGGAGACGGCGGTGGAGGCCATGAAAATCGGCGCCCTGGACTATCTGATGAAGCCTTTCGAGCCGGAGGTCCTCAATCCCAAGATCGTGGAGATCTTCGGCGACCTGGACGCCTCCCCCGGCGAGGAATTGTCGGTGGGGGCCGTGGTCCTGTGCGGCGGGGTCGATTACTATGATCCAGGGGGAAAAGCAGTGGATAGTGGTCAGTGGATAGTGGATAGCGAGGCTCAACCGGGAGCTGAAGCACCCCGGCAAAGCCACAAGCCACAAGCCACAAACCACTACCCAATACCCACTACCCACTACCCACTATCCACTCTCGGTTACGGGATCCTCCCCAACGTGGTCACCAGTATCGAATTCGAGCGGATCTTTTCCGGAACCGGCCCGACGGCCGGCCAACTGGTGCGGCCCTGGGACGGCAAGCCGGTCCGGAAGGTGGCCTGGCTTCAGTGCGTGGGCTCCCGGAACCTCCAGCTCGACGCGGATTTCTGCTCCAACATCTGCTGCATGTTCGCCATCAAGGAAGCGGAGGTGGCCCGGGAAAAAAGCGGCGGCGTCCTGGAACCGACGATCTTTTACATGGACATGCGGACCTTCGGCAAGTCCTACCAGCGGTACCGGGACCGGGCTGAATCCGAGCTGGGGATCGCCTTCAGGCGGGCCCGGGTCCATTCCCTGGTCCAGGATGAAACGACCGGCGACCTGCTGGTCCAGTACACCGACTACGACAGCGTCCACAAGAAGGAACCCTTCGACATGGTGGTCCTGTCCGTGGGCCAGCGGCCCGCCGCCGGCACGGCGGAGCTGGCGGAGATGCTCGACATCCCCCTGAACAACTGGGGCTTCATGGAGACCGAGCCCTTTTCCCTGGAACGGACGGCCCAGGAAGGCATCCTGGTGGGCGGGGCCTTCGCGGGCCTCAAGGACATCCGGGAGACGGTCATCCAGGCCGGCGCCGCGGCATCGGAAGCCTCCCGGGTCATCCACGGGGCCGGCGGCGGCCTGTCCGAGGAACCCGGAACGGAAACGGAATACCGGGACGTGTCCCGGGAAATCCCCCGCACCCTGGTGGCAGTCTGCACCTGCGACAACTCCATCCCCGGCGCCGACCCGGAAACGGTGACCCGCCGGCTGAAAACCGACCCCCAGGTGTCAGACGTGTTCTTCCTGGACCGGGCCTGCACCGCCGAAGGCTGGGAGGCCCTGGCGACCCGCATCAAAGAGCGCCGGCCCAACCGGGTCCTCATCGCCGCCTGCCTCCCCTTTGTCTATGCCAGAAAGCTGAAAGCCCTGGGCCGGGAAACGGGCCTCGAC
>JAABTD010000140.1 GCA_011390065.1 Desulfobacteraceae bacterium | reverse complement strand
CCAGAATGCCGGCGCCGTCCATTTCGTTGACAACGTCCAGCTCGAACCCCTGGTAGGATTCCTTTGTTTTGGTAAATTCCCGGTTGATGTGGCCGCCGGCCATCACGTTCATCTCGAAGGATGCGACCGCGAGGTCTTTTTCCACGGCGACGCCCGCCATGCCGAGAAAATTGAATGAGCCGCCCACGCTGTCCGTGACGGTGTTGGCGTGGCTGATGGTTTGGGCGCGGTAGCCGCCGCTGGCGTTCCAGTCATACACGTTCAGGATATTGCGCGCCTTGATCCTTTCAAGATCCGGCACGTCCTGGAAGGCGTGGCTCTTGTACCGGTCGTAAAAGGCGGCGATGCGCGATTCCTCGGCATCGGCCTGCCTTTGCAGCTTTTTCAATTCGCTCGTTTTTTTATAGCTGTTCTCGGCGTTTTTGCAATTTCCGGAACCATAGGCGGGATCCATCTGGTTGCCGATGCATCCGTCAAGGGTGCCGTTCTTGACATAGGCGTCGTCGATGACGAAGGGATATACATATTCTTCCGCCGGCCCTTCCATGGGCCGTTGAATGATGGAAAAATAGCGGTCGGCGTCTTCAAAGCGCAGGCCATACACATCGGCTATCTTGCCGCGAAGCAGCGCCAGCCCCTGGTTGTAAGGATTCCACAAGCCCTCTTCCGGGTTCCACTGCCCCTGCAGGCTGTGGCCGAGAGCGATGGTTTCCGTCCGCTCGGCGCCGACGGTGTTTTCCGACAGCCAGCCGTAACTCATTTCCACGTTCCAGGCCGCTCCCACCGATCCGTATAACGCCTTTCCTTCGGTCTGGAAATCGATTCCCGCGTCCCGGGATTGGGCGTATGTCTGGTTCGAGGATGTCGCGGTAATGAAATCCACCGCGGTGATGTAATTGTAATCCGTGTCCGGGTCGTCCAGGTTTTCTTTCGGCACCGGCGGCGCGCCTTCAATATAGCCGACCAGGGTGGTGTCGATGAGGTTCTGGCCCAGGTAGTCGGCCTCCAGGTCGCCCACTTTCTGATCGTCGAAAACATAGAGGTTGCCGCCATCCAGGTAACAGAACGCCCGGCGCAGCTCGCCGATCAGGTTGCCGTCCCCGTCGTATGCGTAGGCGCCGCTTTCGACGACGCTGGGGATATGGTCGTCGATGGGCTGTATGCCGGCCAGAAACGGGAAATGGACGCCCTGGTGGGGCCAGGCCTTGTCGCTCGTGTACCCGCCTTTGATCTGATATCGCTCCGGCCAGTCCCGTTCCACCCATCCATCCGACAGCGGGTCGTACACTCGCTCATACAATCTTCCGTTGTTTTTAAAGAAGACGTGGACAAATCCGTCGCCGCTTTCCAGGGCCTGGGGCGCGACCGTTGTGTGCGTCAGCTCGGCATAGCGTATGGTTTGCACCGGCTGATCGTCGCCGCAAGGGGCATCCGCGTAATCGGCCCCGTCGATGAGCTGGTCCGTCAAATTCGACAGCCGGCCCGCGAAATCCAGGGAAAAGACCAGGGCGTTCAGATTCCATTCCGCGTTCGGCGGATAGGTCGTTCCGGTGGGCGCCAGCAACATCAGTCGTTGCCCGGTCTTGATCTTTTCTTCTTCACCCGCGTTTCCGCATTCCTTGACATTGGCGAACAGTTCCGTGTTCAGGCCGATGTCGAACTCTCCTTGAATGCCCAGTTGCTGGGCGGTGAACCCCGCTGGCGGGGCGGTTAACCCCAGTTGCTGATCTGGAAACTGGCGCCTGTACCCCTCGATGATGTGATATTGCGGGTTGCCCTGGTCATCCGTGACCACCTGGTTGTCCTCGTCCGTTCGGGGAATTTTGATGGGCCGGTCGTCGAGAAGGCCCTTGAACAGCACCCGTCCCTCGTCGGCGCAGACGTCCTCCCGGGCCCGGCGAAAGGACACCATGTCGATCCTTTTGACGCCGTCGTTTTCATACAGAACGGTGAACAGCCAGCGCTCTTCTTTCGGTATGGCGCTGGGCAGGATCTCGACCGAAAAATCGAGGGCGTTTCGCTCCAGCGCCCAGTGGCGAATGTAAATGGTGGGTTCGTAGAACCGGTTGTTGTTCATGTCCTTGAACCCGTAGGCGTCGCTGTCTTCGCTGTCCGGTTCGCATTTGAGTCCCGACCGGGCGTAGCGGACATCCAGGTTGGGATTGAGGGTATAGGTGATGCCGTCCATGACGAACCGGTCGATGAAAATGGCGCCGCCGTCGCTCTGGTTGCGGAAGACGTAAAGGTGTTTGCCGTCCGACAGGGCTTTGAACCCGTATATTTCGTTGCCGGCGGTGTCGTACAGATAATCGAAGCCGGCCTCCCCTTCGTTGTGGGCAATAACGCTCGGGTCGGTTTCCAGGGCGGGGAACGACAGCTTCTTTTCATCGCTCCAGCCGCCGTTGTCGTGTTGCACCCGGTAGCTCAGTTCGGTGGTCGAACTCTGGAACAGGTGGATCAAGCGGCCCTGGTGGCGCACCAGAAGGGGACGGGCGTAGTCGGCGGGGTAGTTTTTGCGAAATCGTTCTGTGTCCGCATGGTGATCGTAGAGGACGCGGAAATTAACGTCGTCTATGCCGTCCGCGTTCCAAAGTTCGGAGATGAGCATGTCCCGTGTGTATTTCCCGACCCGAAGGCTGGCAAGGCCGCCGCCGTTGCCGCGCGTATTGTCGCCTTCGTAGAGGATTTCCTGGTCCCCCCATTTTTTTGGTTCGCCGCTGGCGTTCAGGTTCCAGGCGACCTGATAAACGTTTTTCCCTTCAGATGAAGTATAAGATGGCGTGCCACTTTGCTTCCACTGCTTATCGCCGGTGGAATAGATCGCCAGTTCAGGCCGTCGGTCCAGATCCAGGTTGACCAATTCCAGCCCCACGCCCGTAGGCCGCCATCGCGTTTCATAGCCCGGCTTTAATTCAGCGAAGATGTCGGGTATCGGATACCAGTCGTCCTCCACGCTGCTGTATTCGCCGTTTTCGTCAAGGTCCCAGCAAATGATATAAAATTGTTCTTTGACGCCGTCTTGCTCGATGTCTTCCGACCCCTCTCCCCAGGCCAACACCAAATCCGGCCGGCCGTTGTCGTTGATATCCGCCACGGCCGCTCCAGCGCCCCAGGTGGTTTCGGTTAAATCCAGATCGACATAATAAGTTTTCCACCGGTCGATGGACAATTCGTCGGACCCGTCGGAGACGCTCACATCAAAGGCCACGGCGTACCGGAACCGGTCTTCCCTGCTCCCGGGGGCGTCGGTCCAGGCGAAGATGAGATCGGGAACGCCGTTGCCGTTGATATCGGCCGCGGCGGCCCCCAGGCCCGTGGTTTTTTTGCCGAGGTTGTTGTCGGGTTCCGGTCTCACTTTGTGCATTCCGCCCCACTGGGCCGTTTCGCGGTCCTCGACATTTTTCGCCAAGTGGTAGGTGATCCAGTCGTAATCGCCGTCGGGGTCTCGTCCTTTGTCGATATTGGCATGGATCAGTTCAAGGCGCTCGTCGTCGTCCAGGTTGACGGCGACCACGGCGCTTCCCTTGGAGTTGCCGTTGGCCTCTGTGTCGGGAATCGTTATCGCGCCCGCGGGCGCGACGGACCATGACAGGATTAAAAAGGTGAATGCGGCAAACAGAATACAGCGTTGTCTAAACATGGGGTTCCCCTCCTTTCGTCTTGCATGAATTTATGACTCATATCCGCCGATGAATCATCCATAGCTCACATTCCGCCGCCACGTCAAGTAAAATGTTAGAATAACATATTGTAAATTTTAGAAATATATGGTAAAATGGTTGAAATATCCGCTCTATTGCAGAGAGTTACTTTGCAACATTCTAACTTTTGTTGGGAGGAAAGTGGTGGAAGAAACAGGACAAGTCTCTGAAGATAAAGATAAAGATGCCTTGTTGAGCGTATTCCCGTCCGTTGAAACGGTTTCCGATTTCAAGCGAAATGATCCGGATGTTGCAAAAAACGCCCTGCCGGCGTTCGCCCGGTTCGCCCACGAAAAGGGGCTGATCCCGGCCGCGACGGAGGCGGCGTTCCTGGAACTGATCCGGGAAAGGGGCGGCCGCATGGCGGCCCAGCCGCCGCCCGCGGGGTTCGATTTCGGCGACCTCATGGACAAAATGGCCGGGGACGCCTCCGTCAATCACCTGGTGGACGCTGAACTCAAACCCATCGCCCGGCGGTTCGGTTTCCCGGATGTTCAGGCGTCCATGATCAGCCGGATGCGGAAGAAATTCAACCCCAATACACGCGCGAAAAAGAACCTGTTGCGGGTGCTGGCGTTCTGGCTCGGGCTGAACCGTCCCTACTGGGGATGGAATTATGAAACCCTGCTGGCGCTGGGCGCTTCCCGGTCGCCGCAACCGCCGACCGATCCGCGCGACGGGGTCCGGATGGCCGTCCATTTGGCGGGCCGCAACGATCTGCTGAACCCGGAATCGGTGGTGTGGTTGAAAAACGAGATGATTGGGAGCATGAAGGATCTGGACATGTTCTACGTGGACGCCGGCCAGGTGGTTGGGGCGACCACGACGGTGTATGTCAATATCCCCCGCACCCGGGGCCGCCAGGGGGATTTGACCCTGTACGCCCGGGCCCTCCACGACGCCGTGGCCCTGGCCCACCAGGTGGCGGTCCGGTGGAATCTGAGCGAATTCAGCGGGGTGGGCAACCGGATCGTCATCGCCCTCGCCGCCGGGCCGTTCGTGGATCTGGAAATGTACATCCAGGCCATGCTGAAAGCAAGCCAGCCCGAAGGGGCGATCATCCGAATGACCCCCTTCGCACACATGTGCGCGAACCTCGCGGAAATCAAACTGACGTTCAGCCCCAGGCCCCGCGAGGTCGGCCTGTACGACGGGAGCGCCATGACCGTCTGGAGTATCGATTCTCTGTGGACCCATATCTATTACGACTTCGTGCCGGCCGTCCTGGAGATTCTGCCGTCCGATCCGGCGTCCCACGGCGCGTTCAGATCCAGCCTGTTCGCGGACAATGCCGCCGAAAATCCGGCCCTGGCGGCGGTGTACAAGCACGCCCAGGACACGCTGCTGATCCTGGAAATCGCCAAAACCTGCCTGGCCAGGGGGCTCTTCCACGAGTCGGACCGGTTTTTGGCCATCATTCTGGCCAACCACCCCTTTCATGTGGCGGCCCGAACCATGCGGATGGTCGCCCGGATGAACATCGCACTCTGCCAGCCCCGGTTTTCGGCGGCCCATATCCTCTTCACGGAGGCCGTGAACGAGGGGACGTTCATCATCGAAAACTGCCGGGCGGAAGACGAGGAGCCTTTTTGCGAGCTGGGCCAGGTCCACTACTGCATCGCCCGGCGGTTGTTCAATATCTTGCGGAAGCATCCGGAGGAGACGGCCCGGGCCGCCGGTTTCTACGCGGATGCCGATGGGGAGCTGGACTCCGAATCAGCCCGGACCGTTTTGCGGCGACAGGTGATGGCGCATCTGAAACAGGCCAGGGACTGTTTTGAAACGGGCCGGACCATTTCCCCCAGCGGTATGGGCAACCGATCCCTCCACTGGAGTTTCCGGATTTACGCCCTGATCCGCCTCCTGGAAACCGACGAGCGGGCCTTCGAGCCGGCGGATCGGCCCGACGGACCCCTGACCGACCGCTTCGACATCTTCCGGGGGACGGCGAAAGAATTCTCCTGCGCCCTCGGGTGGACGGGCGAACTGCCCGAAAACGGAGGGGATTATTCGGAAGCGGGGGAGACTGAACTGTTCACGCGCATCCTGTCGGCCTTCGAACTGTACGACAACGCCGTTCAACTGAGAAGCTACGGCGCCAACGTCAAATACGCCTTCGCCATCCTGCTGTTCGACTTCGCGCCCCGGTTGACGGTGGGGTTGCTCAAAATGATGCTGGCATGGCTCTCGGAGTCTGAAAACCAGGTGCGGGCATTGCGGTCCCGGAAATCGAAGATCCGAACCATCGTCACCTGCTACTCCCAGATTCAGCCCGCCGATATGCTCTTCGAGCGGATCCGGGAAACGATTCGGTTCATAAAAGGCCGGTACGCCGGGGAACTGGAACGTCCCGACGATCATGTGGTTGAAAGCGGCCGGGAGTTTAAATTCACCCTGAAAAATTTCACGGAAGAGGTTTTTCCGGAGCGGCCGTTTTTTTGAAGATGCCGCGCCCGGCCGTCAATACGGCGGCTCCGCCGGCCCATCGTACCCGCACATGCCGACCCTGGGCGAATTGACCAGGGGCATGGGAGGGCCGTATTCCTCGTGGGGATGGTCCTTGGCATGGGCTTCGCACAGCAGTCCGGTTTCGTCTAATTCGATTACGCATTCCTCACAGTAATAGGCGGCAGGCTTATCACATTCCATGCAGGGGTGTTCCGGCGGGTTGTTCCGGGCCATGAGGGCGATGGGATGTTTCGCGAGAGGCCGGCCTTCCCGGATGTCGGCGACTTCCACCAGGGTTTCCGACGATGTGCCGAAGTCATAGATGTGGAGCAGTTCCGCCGTTTCGCTGAACACATCGCCCGTCTTTTCGTCCATCTCCAGTTCCGGGTCCCGATAGGCCGCCTTGCCCGCGAAAAACGTGCTCAGATGGCCGCAGCACTCCAGCCAGATGGCCCGGAGGTATCGGTCCAGGTCTTCCAGTTCGGCCGATCCATTCATTTCCAGGTGGAGCCAGTAATTGTTCTTGTTGTAGGCGTCGTAAACGATCAAATGATAGAGCGGCCGGGACTTCCGTTTCGATGCATCGGCTTTCTGGATCGCCTTTTTCCGGTCGGGGCAGGCGGCGAGGTGTTTCTTCATTCCGGCACGGGTGTAGTCTTTGCCGCAGAAGGCGCATGCGCCGCGGTTCTGTTTTTGTCTGGCCATGATGTGACTCCTTTCGTTTTTTTAATGACCACCAATAAGGGTAACATCGGCAATATCGAAATGGATAGGGGAATTTTGACATCCTCATCACTTTGACCATCCGGTTTTACCCCTCCAGCACCTCCCGAACCTTGGCGGCGAGGCCGTTGATGGAAAAGGGTTTGTTGATAAAGGCCACGCCGGTCTCCAGCACGCCGTGGCTGGCGATGACGTCGGCGGTGTAACCGGACATGAACAGGCATTTCATTTCAGGATGGACGCGCAGCAGTCTGTCGGCCATCTCGCGGCCGTTCATTTCCGGCATGACCACGTCGGTCAGGAGCAGGTCGACCGGCCCCGCGCCCTCGTCTTCGACCCTCCGGACGGCCTCGGTCGGCGACGCGGCGGAGATGACGCGATACCCGAGGCGTTCGAGCATTATGGCGGCCATCTCGAGAATGTACTTTTCGTCTTCCACCAGCAGGATGGTTTCGGCGCCCCTTTCGGCGGCGGCCGGCCGGGGGACCTTTTTCGTCCCGGCGGCCGTGGACCTGTATCGTGGAAAATAGAGCTTGAACGTCGTTCCCCGGCCCGGCTCACTGTAGACATTGACGAACCCGTTGTTTTGCTTGACGATGCCGTAAAGGGTGGCCAGACCGAGCCCGGTGCCCTGGCCGACCTGTTTGGTGGTGAAAAAGGGTTCGAAAATGTTCTTCGCCGTCTCCGGGTCCATCCCGCGGCCGTTGTCGCTGAACACCATCATCACGTAATCCCCGGGCTTGACTTCCGGGCGCAGGCGGCAGTCGGCCTCGTCGAAAGAGACGTTGCGGGTTTCGATCACGACCCGGCCGACGCCGTCGATGGCGTCCCGGGCGTTGACGCTGAGGTTGGCCAGAACCTGGTCGATCTGCGACGGATCGATGTGGATCGGCCACGGATCGGCGCCCGGCCGCCAGGTCAATTCGATGTTTTCCCCGATGAGCCGCTGGAGCATTTTGAGCATCGTGTCGATGGCGGCGTTCAAATCCAGCCGTTCCGGCGCGATGGTCTGTTTCCGCGCGAACGCCAGGAGTTGCCGGACCAGGTTCGTCGAGCGCCGGGCCGCGTTCTGGATGGCTTCCACGTCGGCGCGCAGGGGAAGGTCCGGCCTTAAATCCGCCATGATCATTTCGGCGTTGCCCAGAATGATGGTGAGCATGTTGTTGAAATCATGGGCCACGCCGCCCGCCAGCCGGCCCACGGATTCCATCTTCTGGGCCTGATTGAGCTGACGCTCCAGGCGCTTTTGCTCGCTGATGTCGGTGATGTTCACCACCATGCCGCTGTGCGCCTCGCCCGATCGCTTGATGATCGCGGCCGACACGATCACGTCCAGCTCGTCGCCCCCTTTGGCAAGTCGTTTGGTCGCGAATTTCGCCGGCCGGCCCGTGCGGTAGATCTTTTCCACTTCCGCGGCGGTCTTCTCCTTTTCCGCTTCGGGAACAAAGGGGATCGTCCTCCCCCTCAGTTCGTCCATGGTCCAGCCGAACACCTCGGTGAAGCCGGGGTTCAGGAACCGGGGATGACCCTGGGCGTCGTAGACCACCACCGGCGAAGGGTTGGCCTCGAGGATGCTTTTCAGGCGGCTTTCACTCTCCTGCACGGTTTCAAAGAGCCGGGCGTTCTGGATGGAAATGGCGGCCTGGGCCGCGAGGATGTCCAGGGTCCGCACCCGTTCTTCGGTGAAGATGTCGGCGAATCCGCTGTTTTCCAGGTACAGGACGCCGGTGGCGTCGCCCCGGTAGACGATGGGCATGCACAGGATGGATTTGGGCCGGGCGCGTTCGATGTAACCGTTTTTCCGCCATGACGGGTCCGCGGATGCGTCCGCGACCGCGACCGCCTCCCCGGTTTGCATCACCGACCGGATCATCGGCGCCGGAATGTCGGCGCTCTCTTCGACGGGCGTTCCCATCAGGGTACGGGTGGTTTCGGGATCGAGGGTCTGGATGGCCTGGACCCTCGCGCCGCCGTCGCCGCCGATGACCAGCGCGCCCTTGTCCGCGCCGGCGTTTTCCACGGCGATGGCGATCAGTTTTTCCAGCAGCCGGTCCAGCCGCACCTCGCTGGAGATGGCCTGGGACGCCTTGACGATGCTCCGCCGGTCCAGCTGGGTTTCGGCGAGGGTGGCGCTTCCGTCGGGCTTGAAGGGGTCGGACAGGAGAAATTTTGGATAGGTCCCGCGCAATTGCTCGCATTTGGCCTTGGCGCCCCATTGGGTATAAAGGGCCAATGCCTCGGAGAGGTAGGTCCGGGCCGCCTTCCGCATGTTCCGCGACAGATAGAAACGCGCCGCCAGCTCATATCCCAGGGCCTCTTCCTGGAGATAGCCGTGTTGTTTCGCCCCTGAAACGGCCGCTTCATACAGCGGGATGGCCTCCAGTTGTCCCAAAACCCGGGCTTTTTCGGCCGCCACCAGATCGTGCTTGTGCTGAAAGTTCATGGGCGCGAATGCCGCCCACGCCGCCAGTTTCCGTTGATTGGACGCCACCCGTTCCAGGGCCGCGTCCCGCCGGCCGGCCGGGGTGGCCTCGTAATGGGCCAGCCGGGCCAGGGCGTCGTAGAAATAAAAGACCGCCACCGTGTATTTGCCGGTGGCGCCGTCGAGGTGCGGTTCCATTCGCTCGGCGTTTCGGATGGCGGCCGGGTAATCTTCAAACAGGTAGTTGAGAATGCACTTGTTTAAAAACAGATAGCACAGCGCCATCTTGTCGTTGGCGTCGATGTAGACCGGCAGCCGGGCGGCCTCGTCGTGGACGGTTCCCGTGATTTCCGTCGGGGTGGACGACGCGCCCGTCAGGTTCAAAACGGTCTGCCAGAAAATAAGGTTCCAGCAATGGGTGTCGGTCTGGTGGACGGCCTCGATGGCGCGGCTGTACCGGGCGATCTCCGCCTCGACGGCGCCGAGGGGTTCCCCGGCCAGAAACAGGTAGGCGGAATAGATGTGGGCCGAATAGGCGGCGAACTCCACGTCGCCGAGTTCCAGCCCGATCTCGTAATTTTCCGTCAGGGGGTTCAGGGACGACCGAAGATGCTCCTTCCACGGCCGGACGAGGTCGTTGAACACATGGCCGGTTTTGGCCGCCGTCCGCCGGTCGGGGGTCCGGTCCTGAAGATCGACGGCCAGGCGGCCGAACCGGTATCCCGTATCGATGTCCATGACGACGCCGCAGAGCACGACGCCGTAAAACACGTAAAAATAGCTCGATTCCGGAAGATTGCCGTGCCGGATGGAGAGTTCCACCTGCTTGAGGATCAGCAATACCATCAGACCGGGAGCGGCGACGAACGCGGCGGACGTGGCGGCGGCCATGATCCGGACGGCCGGAATCAGGGTCTCGTCCGTCATGGCCGGCAGTTCCACGAAGGATTCGATGGTTCTGTCCGCCAGAAACGCCGCCATGTCGGCCAGCGCCCCGCCGACCGTTTCCGGGGCGGGCGCGGCCGGGAGTTCGATGCCCACCTTTTTCAGAAACGCCAGGGCCAGGGCGATGCCCTCCTTTCGGCGGTTTCGGGCGATAAGGGCCTGGATCTGGATTTCCCGGATCCGGGCCTCGTCGGCCAGGGACCGGGCGCGGTGCAGGGCCGCGTCGGCATGGCGGTCCAGGGCCGCGTAATCGCCGCGCAAAAAGGCCGCTTCGGCCGCCTCCTCGAAAAGAGGGAACGCGAGATCGGCCGGGGCGTCGTCCCGGTCGGACGACAGAAGGCCCTGGCCGGTGGTGAGATAGACGAGGGCCTCCTGGTAGGCGGCGGCCGCCTTGGCCTTGCGGCCGGCCATGAGATAGAGCCGCGCCAGGTCGGTCTTTTCGTCCGGGTCCTCGACGAGGTCGATGGCGTGGCGGTATTGCTCCGCGATGTCGAGGACGGCGTCCGCCGGCGGGGCGTCCTTCGCATTGCCGCGCAACAGCCGGCCGATATGGAGGTGGATCCGCCGCCGGTCCCGCGGGTCCGTCAGGGAATAGGCGGCCTGATGGACCCGGTCGTGGAGAAACCTGAACCGGGCGGCGTGGCGGGCCCCGGCGTATTTGTAATCGTCGTTCAGGGGCTGGATCAGTCCCTCGCCCAGGGCCGGGTCCAGCGCGGCCAGGGTCGTTTCCATGTCCTTTGCCAGGGTCCGGCTCAACAGGCCCAGGTCGAACCGGCCGCCGATGCAGGCGGCCGCGCCGAGGGCGTCCAGGGTCTCCGGAGCCATCCGGCCCATCCGGTCCGCCATCATGTCGACGACATTGGCGGCGACATGCCGCTCCGCGATGCGGTCGATGCGCCATCGCCACCGGCGGCTTTGCGCGTCGCAATACAGAAGCCCGTCGTCGGCCAGCGCGTGGATGAACTGGTGGGCGAAGAAGGCGTTGCCGCCGGTCTTCTGGAAGATCAATACCGCCAGCGCTTCGGTCTCGGCCGACGGCAGGGCGAGGCTGTCCGCCAGAAGGGCGTTGATGTCGGCCCGGGTCAGCGCGTCGAGGTGAATGTCATGGCGCCCGGCGCCGGCCGTTTCGAGGGCCGCGCGCATTTTGATCAGGGGATGGCGGTCGTCCACCTCGTTGTCCCGAAAGGCGGCGATGATCATCAGGTGCGGTATCCCGCCGTCCAGCATCAGGCCCTTGAGCAGGTTCATGGAGGCCCGGTCGCCCCATTGCAGATCGTCGATAAAGAGGATGAGCGGGTGGTCCGGGCGGCACAGGGCCCGGACGAACCGCTTGAAACAGATCTCGAACCGGTGCCGGGCCTCCGCCGCGCCCACGGCGGGCGGTTCGGGTTGCGGGCCGATGACGCGCTCCAGTTCGGGAACGACGTCGATGATGATCCGGCCGTTTCGGCCCACCGCCGCCATGATCCGGAACCGTCGCCGTTCCAGGACCGCCGGCGGTTCCGTGAGGAGATAGCGGCACGCTTCGTTGAACGCCTGGGTGATGGCGAAATAGGGGATGTCCTTCTGGAACGGGTTGAATTTTCCCGACGCGAAAAGGCCGTTCTTTTCCGTCATGGGTTTATGGACCTCCCGCACCAGCGAGGTTTTGCCCACGCCGGAATACCCGGAGATGAACACGATCTCCGACCCGCCCCCGGCGACCCGCCCGAAGATCCCGAACAGCCGGTCGATCGCCGCGTCCCGGCCGTAGAGTTTCTGGGGGATCTGAATCGCGTCCGGGGCGTCGCGCCGGGCCAGGTCGAAAGAAGGAATGCGGCCCGCCTCCCGATGCCGGCGCGCGCACTCTTCGAGGTCCGCCCGGATGCCGGCGGCCGATTGATACCGGTCCTCGGCGGGTTTGCTCATGAGTTTTTCGATGAGGTCGGAAACGATCCGGGGCGCCGAGGGGTTGATCTCCCGCACCGGGCGGGGGCGTTTGGCGATGTGACAGTGGACGAGGGTCATGGGGTCGCTCTCGGGAAAGGGCAACCGTCCGGTGAGCAATTGGTAAAAGCTGACGCCCAGGGCGTAGAAATCGGACCGATAGTCGACGGCCCGGTTGATCCGCCCCGTCCCCTCGGGCGACAGGTAGGCCAGCGTGCCCTCCAGCACCTCGGCGGATGTGATGCCGACCTCCTCCCGCCGGATCCGGGTGGCCAGTTCGAAATCGATGAGCTTGACCCGGTCCAGGGACGGGGCGACGATGATGTTGGCGGGGTTGACGTCCTTGTGGATGATGTGGCGGGCGTGGATCGATTCCACCGCCTTGGCGATCCCGACCGCCAGGGGGAGAAAGGCGTCCAGTTTGAATCCGTCGGGCGGGATGAGCCGGGACAGGGCGGTCATCCCGTCGTCGTCGAAGACCAGCGCGGCATGACCGTCGGCGGCCTCCAGCGAAAGCGGGGTCGCGGCGTATTCGCCGTTCAGGATCCGGCCGATGTCGTGCTCGTGTTCGAGGCGGCGGTCCCCGTTTTCGGCCCCGTGTTCAGCATCGTTTTCAGCATTTGGGCCCGTGTTCATTTTCAGGATGACCGGGCGCCGGTCCGATGCCCGCAACGCCCGGCGCACTTCGGTGCGGCGGCTTCGGTGCAGGGTTTCCAGGGGGGTGTAGCGATCAAATTTCATAAATCATCTCGTGGTTTCCGACGGGGGCGGAAGGATCGGCTACCGATATTCCGTCTCCGCATTTGGCGATGTCCAGCCGGTTCGCTCTTATTAAACCAGCAACCTGGCGAGATTTCAATAGGACAACTAAAAACAACGGCTTTTGACCCCCCGGGATGCGGTGGCGATGAAATGTCGGATGTGCTGAAGTTGAAGGAACCGGCCGGCGACGAAGAGGAAGCTGCGGCTGTGGCGGCGGCGTCTCCGGAGAGATAACGGCGTGAAG
>JAABTD010000361.1 GCA_011390065.1 Desulfobacteraceae bacterium | reverse complement strand
GCTGGGGTTCACCGGCCCCATTTTCTCGCCCCAGGGCGCTTGCGCCTCGGGCAACCACGCCATCGGCATCGGCGCCCGGATGATCCGGGACGGCGACTGCGATTTCGTCCTGGCCGGCGGCGTGGATACCTGCCTGATGCCGGAGATCATCGTCGGGTTCGCCAACATGAACGCCACGGTGAAGATCGTGGAGGGGGACCGGGCCTTTACCGACCCGACCCAGGCGTCCCGGCCCTTCAGCATCGACCGGAAGGGGATGGTGCTGTCCGAAGGCGGCGGCGTTCTGGTGCTGGCCGCCGGGGAGACGCTGAACCGATACGGCTTGACGCCCCGGGCCGAAGTGCTGGGGGTAGGGTGGACCTCCGACGCCCACCATTTTACCCTGCCCAACCCCGCCACCATCATCCGGGCCATCCGGGAGGCCATCGACGATGCGGGCATCCGGCCCGGCGATATCGGCTACATCAACGCCCACGGCACGTCCACCCCCAAGGGCGACCGCACCGAGATTGAATGCCTCCGGACCATTTTCGGAGCCGATCTGCGCCGCATCCCCATCTCCTCCAACAAATCCCAGATCGGCCACACCCTGGGGGCGTCCGCGGCCATTGAAGCGGCCCTGTCCATCGAGGGGATGCGGCAGGGCATCCTGTTGCCCACCGTGAACCACATCCCCGACCCGGATCTGTCGGACGTGGACGTGGTGCCCAACGCGGCCCGGCGGCAGGGGTACGATGTGTTTCTCTCCAACGCCTTCGGGTTTGGGGGGACGAACTGCTGCCTGATATTTAGAGGGGCATGAAACCCAACCCTTTCCTTCCCATCCCTCTTGACGGCGACCCACGCTACGTCCGGGACCAAACCGACGGGCTGACCTGGCACCGTTGCGACAACCGCACCCTTTACGCGGATACGGACCGGTCCCAGATCGTCTACCACGCCAACTACCTCCGGTATTTCGAGGTGGGACGCGCCTCCCTGATGCGGGACGCGGCCTATCCCTACCGGGAGATCGAAGAAAGCGGGTTCATCTATCCCATCATCCAGGTGGAGGTGAACTACTACAGCCCGCTCCAGTACGACGATCCCATGGTCATCTACACCCGCCCCGGCGAGCTGGAGCGCGTCAAGCTCCGGTTCGACTACGTCATCACCCACGGCGAGACCGGCGCCATCGTCTGCAAGGGGTTCACCCGCCACTGCTGCACCAATGCGTCGGGACGGCCGGTGGGCATCGACGAAAAGACCCTGATGTTATGGAAGAATTTTCCCCGATAGGGGGCAAACATCGAATCGCCATTGGGATTCCGGTCCATCCCTGTATGCTGGACCATCGATTCCAGGGAAAACCCGTGTTCCCGGCGGTGGAGGCCATGCAGGCCCTGGCGACGTCCGCGGTTAGAGCCTTTCCAGACGTCGATCCCATGATTATTGAAGATGCCCGGTTCGACAAATTTTTGTTCATTGATCCGATGGAAATGGTTGTTAACGCCTTTAACGACCTTGAAATCCTGGAAAACGGCCGGGTCCGCTCCACTCTTGTCACCCGGAAACCGGCGGGAACCTCCGGCATGACCCGGACCAAAGCCCATGTGACGCTTTGCTTTTCCACAAAAGAAGCGGCGGAAACGGCGGAAGCGCCAAAAGACCTTCCCGACCCGGACATGGTTTTCAGGGACGGGTTTGAAATCCCCGCCGACCGGCTCTACGCGGAACTGGTGCCGTTTGGCCCCGCGTATCAGAATGTCAAGGACGCCGCGATCCTTTCCAAAACCGGCGCGGCGGCCGACGTCCTGGCCCTGCTTCATTACGCCCTGGACGGCCCCCTGGGATCGCCCTTTCCCCTGGACGCGGCCTTTCACGTGGCCTGCGCCTGGGGACAGCGCCACGCCGGGGTGGTGGCCTTTCCGGTGGGGCTGGCGAAACGCCGGATCGTGCGCCCCGCAAGGCCGGGGGAACGCTATCGGGTCGTGGTCCGTCCGGTGGGAAACGAAGCGGAAACACTGGTGTTCGACATGGCGATTTACGACGCCGGCGGCGCCATCCGCGAATGGGCCGGGGGCGTCCGAATGCGGGATGTGAGCGGCGGCCGGCTGAAACCGCCGGATTGGGTGGTCAAGACGTGAACATCGCCCGAATGGCCTCCCGGTCGTATTTGCCGGCGGCGGTGACCGGCAGGGCATCGACGACGGCCACGCGTCGGGGCAGGGCGGCGGGTTCCAGGAGCGACGATGCAGCCGCCAGCAGCGTTTCCTTGTCCGCATTGCCCTGAACCAGGGCGCAGATCTCGTTTTCCCGGCCGTTTTCGGCCGGCAGCGCGATGACCACGGCGTCGTCCACGCCGTCGAGTCCCGTCAGCTTCATCCGGATGTCTTCCAGATCCACCCGGTTTCCCCCCACCTTGACGATGCCGTCCGCCCGTCCGATCAGTTCAAATGCGGCATCGCCGGATTTTCGGACCCGGTCTCCGGTGACGAAAAATCCCTCCGCGTCCGTTTCGATTCCGGGAGAGATGAACGGCGACCGGACGCACAGCAATTCGTTTTCGATCTTCCAGTCGATCCCGTCAAAGGGCGTCAATCCCGTTTCGCCCCGGTTGCGGCAGCGGGTGGCGATGCCGCCGGTTTCCGTGGAGCCGTAGACCTCGACCACGTCCGCGGCGGTTTGGGCGTGAAAGGCCTCGCCGTCGGCCGGATCGAGCCGCCCCGCCGAGGAAAAGGCCATCCGGAGCGAATCACAGCGGATGTCGGCCCCGTTCAGCACCCGGTAATGGGCCGGCACGCTGACGAAAACCGTGGGGCGATGGGCGAGCAGCGCGTGGCGGATCTCTTCGGGATAGGTGGGCGTCGGGTTGACGACCCGGGCCGAGGAGACGAGGGGGAACAGGATGGAGAAAAGAAACCCGTAAATGTGGTAAGGGGGGACGGTGGCCAGGATCAGGTCGTCTTCGGAAAGCCGGTGCCGCGCCGTCTGATAAAACCCCTCGGCGAAGAGGTTGATCGGCGTCTTGGACCAGACCTGGGGGCGGCCGGTGGATCCGCCGGTGAAAAAATAGAAAAATTCGCGGTCCGGCGGCGTTTCGAGGGACAATGTCGAATCGCCGGCGGCGGGGCGGGGCGTCAGGGCGCGGATTCCCGGCGGCGCGGTCATGGGATCGTCGGTGATGAGGACCGAAAACGGCAGACGGCCCCGGACATCCGCCAGCGCCCTTGGCGTCAGGGCATAGGGCAGGACCAGCGAAAACCCGCCCGCCAGGGCCGCCAGCAGAGAGGCGACGATAAAGGCCTTGTTTTCCGTGCAAAGGCACGCGACGGCGTCTTTTTCCGGCAGGTCCCGGAGAATGCCGGCGGCCAGGGCGCGGACATCTTTGAACGTGTAGCCGGGGACTATGAATTCCCGGTCGGATTGGTTTCCGGCGGATAGGAGGTGGCGGATGCGGTCTGCGATATCTTGGTCGGGGGTGACGGTGGGGTGAGGCTTCACAAGGGTCTCTCTTGTTCGGGTTTCGATGCGATATCCAATTCCGGCAGCCGCCTGAGCCCGGTCATCTCCAGCAATTCATTCAAATCATCCTTGTCGGACCACAACATGCCGTGCTCGCGCATCAACGCCGCCGCCGGTTCCGTGGCGCCGTTATGGGCGAAAAGCCACAACCGGAGGCTTTTCAAATACTTTCCTTCCCTTTCTTTTACAATGTCGCCCTGACGAATCAAATGGGTCACGGGCTCGGGCCCCACCGGACGGTTCCACCATTTACTTTCAGCGAGCCAGATTTCATCTCCGGCGGACGCGTAGATGCCCGTTTCCCTTTTCAT
>JAABTD010000139.1 GCA_011390065.1 Desulfobacteraceae bacterium | reverse complement strand
CCCATGGAACAGGTCCGGATCGCCCTCGACGCCGGGGCCACCATGATTCAGTATCGGAACAAGTCGTTCGATCTGAGCCGGTATCCGGAAGTCTATGCGATTCGGCATTTGTGCCGCCGGCGGACGACGCCGTTTATCGTCAACGACCATGTCCTGCTGGCCAAGGCCCTGGATGCCGACGGGGTTCATCTGGGGCAGGAGGACGCGTCTCCGGCCCTTGTCCGGGACATCATGGGCCGGGATGTCCTGGTCGGTCTTTCGGTTTCCAACCTGCAAGAGCTGGCCGAAAGCGATTTGACTCATTGCGATTACATCGGAACCGGCCCCATATTCGCCACCGGCACCAAGGCGGACGCCAAGGCGGTCAGGGGGCTTTCAGGGTTGCGGAAGATGGTGCTTGCCGCGTCGCCATTGCCCGTGGTGGGGATCGGCGGCATCACCGCCGACACCGCGCCCGATTGTCTTCGACAGGGGGCGGCGGGCGTGGCGGTGATCAGTTGCATCAGCCGATCCGCATCGCCGGAGGAGGCGGCCCGCCGCGTTGGCGCGGCTTGCGCTTGACTTTGAGCCATATCTTGATGTCATTCCATAAAGTTCCCGGAAACAAAGGGACCGATACCCGAAAGGTCGCTTACGCCGTCGTCTTCGTGGCCATGGGCGTGGCCCTGGCGCCCTATACCTCGTTTCCCGTGGGCATTGCCAAAATCAACCCCACCCAGCATTTCGTCAACGTCCTGGGCGCCGTGCTGCTGGGTCCCTGGTGGGCCGTGTTGGCGGCCGGGGCGATCGGAGTGATCCGGAACGTCATGGGCGTGGGCACGTTGCTGGCGTTTCCCGGCGGCATGATCGGCGCGTTCCTCGCCGGGTATGTCTACAAGAAAACCCGGAACCTCTACCTGGGCGCCGGGGGGGAAATCGTCGGCACCGGGTTTATCGCGCCGGTGGTCAGCGCGTTGCTGGTTGCGCCGGTCCTCATGGGCAAGGCGATTCCGTTGCTGGCCCTGGTTCCGTCATTTCTGGGCAGCACCATCGCAGGGGCCGTGCTGGGCGTGCTGGCCATCCGGCTTCTGGAGCGGGCGGATATGGTGGATCTTTCGTCGCCGGGTCTGCGATGATCACGGACCGCGCCGAAGCGATCCCCCCGGCTCCGGAAGATGAGGGGATTCCGGATTTCATCCGCACCGAAGGACTCCGATACGCCTACCGGAAGCGCGGGGCGCCGTGGGTCCTGAACGGGATCGATCTGGCCATCCGTCCGGATGCGTATCTGCTCGTCGCCGGGGCCAGCGGTTCCGGCAAATCGACCCTGTGCCGGACCTTCAACGGGCTCATTCCCCATTTTTACGGCGGCGTGCTGGAAGGGCGGGTGGTCGTTGGCGGACAGGACACGGCCGATCTCTCGGTGGCCGACCTTTTCGGTCAGGTGGGCATGGTCTTCCAGAATCCCGACGCCCAGCTGTTCAACCGGACTGTTGAAGGGGAGATCGCCTTTGGTCTGGAAAGCCTGGGGCTGCCGCGCCAGGCCATGAAAGCACGGATCGACGCCGTGAGCCGCGCCATGGGGATCGTCGATTTGCTGGACCGGGATCCGCATTCGATGTCGGGCGGCGAGCAGCAGTTGACCTGTCTGGCGGCCATCCTCGCCCTGGCGCCGACCGTCGTGGCGCTGGACGAGCCTTACGCCAGCCTGGACCCCGCCAATGTCTGGCGTGTGAGGAGAACCCTTCGGGATATCCACGGCCAGGGGACCGGCGTCATCGTCGGCGAGCACCGGATGGGGTACGCCGCTCCCGACGCCGAGCGGATGATTGTGATCGACAACGGACGGGTGGCGCTCGACGGCCCGCCCTCCCGGTTGCTGACCCCGATCACCACCGAAACCTTCGGTCTGACCGGGGGGGGCGATGTCGCCGATGCAGTGTCGGCCGCCTCAAGCGCCGCGAGCCATTCCGATTCCACCGCGGAAACGGTGCTGGCGGTTGAAGGTCTAACCCATGCGATGGACGGCAAACCCATCCTGGAGAACATTCATTTTGCTCTGCGGAAAGGGGAATGCGCAGCCCTGTTGGGGGCCAACGGCGCGGGAAAAACGACCCTGTTGAAGCATTTCAACGGGCTGCTGCGGCCCACGGGAGGACGGATCATCTTGAACGGCCGCGATATCCGGGATCTGTCCGTCTCCCGCCTGGCGCGGCAGGTGGGGATGGCGTTTCAAAACCCGTCCAGCCAGTTTTTCAAGCTGTCGGTCAAAGACGAGATCCTGGCCGGGCCCCGGGCCCTGGGGTGTGTGGATGAGAAGTGGATCGACGGGCTGATCCGGCTCTTTCGGCTGGAACCGCTTCTGGAACGACCGCCCTTCCGGCTCAGCGGCGGAGAGAAGAAGCGGGTCGCCTTTGCCGCGGCCCTGGCGGCGCAACCCGAAGTGCTGGCGCTGGACGAGCCCACCGCCGGACAGGACGGCCATTTCCGCAAAGCCCTGGGCGGATTTCTGTCGGACCTCCGGTCCCTCGGCCGGTCGGTGGTCTTCGCCACCCATGATCTCGCTTTCGCGGCCCGCAACGCCCCCCGCTGGGTGGTCATGGCGGAGGGCGGGATCCTCGCCGACGGGTCGCCCCGGGACATCCTGGCCGATCCTGCGCTCATGGTGAATGCCGGTCTCCGGCCGCCGGAAGGGGAGGGGACCGGTGTTTGATCCGAGAACCAAACTCCTGCTGACGATCCTTTACGCGGGGCTGGCCGCGTCGGCCGGAAGCATGGCCGTCCTGGCCGCGGAATGGGGCGGACTGCTGATCTTTATCGGCTGGATCCGGGAACTGCGCGGGTACGCGCGCTGGCTGCGCCTGGTAGTTCCCATGGCGCTTTTTTTCGGGGCCGTGACCGCCCTGTCGGCGGGGGGGCATGCCGGCGTCTTTGCCGGACTGAAACTCCTGACCCTCACCACCGCATTTTTCGCCTTTTTCGTGGTCACCCTGCCCGAAGACCTGGGCAACGCCCTGGTGAAGATGGGGCTGCCCTATTCAGTGGGGTTCGTCATGTCCACGGCCATGCGGTTTGCGCCGGTGATCGGCCGCAAGGCCCGGACGGTGCTCGATGCCCAGAGGGCCCGGGGCATCCCGCTGGAGCCCGGCTGGAAAGCGATGCGCCATTATCCGGCCTTCCTGTCGCCGCTTCTGATTCAGTCCTTCGGGCTGGCCGAGGAGCTGGCCGAGGCCATGGAAGCGAGAGGATTCGGGCGGCCGGGTCGAAGCTTTTACAGGGAATACCGTCTGAAATCAAAGGACTGGGTCGCGATGGGGGCGGGACTGGCGGTTGCGGGAGTGGGTCTGGCGTTGCTGTAACGGTGCGGGGTTTCCCCGGTGTTATCCCTGCACGGCTTTTTCCTCCTTTTCCTCGTCGTCCAAAAGCCCTACCCGCCGGGCCCGTTTTTCCCACAGAGCCCGGGCCAGGGCCTGCATGTCCACCGTTTCGTCGGCCTCGTCGACGATCTCAAGTCCCAGCAGGGTCTCCACCACGTCCTCCAGGGTGACGATCCCCTCCATGCCGCCGTAATCGTCCACGACAAGGGCGATGTGTTCTTTGTTGTCCAGGAGAAATTCAAAAAGGTCCGCCACTGAATTATCGCTGGAGACCGCCTTGATCTCCCGCTTGAATTCGTGGAGCTGGGCGGTGTGGAGATTGCGGGCCTGGGCCAGGAGGATGTCGTCCTTGAGCACGAAGCCGGTGATGTCGTCCCGGTCCCGGTTGTAGATGGGGATTCGGGAAAAAGGGGTCTGGTGATGATGTTCCAGGAACTGATCGATGGTCATGTTCTCCTGGAGGGCGAAGACCACCGTTCGGGGGGTCATGATGTTTTTGATGGTGGACTGCCGGAACCGGAACAGATTTTTGAGGATGCGCGATTCCTTGGCTTCCAGCTGGCCCTCCTGAGCGCCCAGATCGGCCATGGCGGCGAACTCTTCCCGGCTGAAACCCTTCAGCTCCGTGGTGTTGGCCAGGCCCCGGGTGAGGGCTTCCGACATCAGGACGAAGGGGAACAGTATCCAGACGAGGTATCGGAGCAACGGGGCGACGATGGTCGCCAGGTTCCGCCAGTACCGGGCGCCCAGGGTCTTGGGAATGATTTCTGAAAAAAAGAGAATCAACAGGGTCAGGATCGCCGAGGCCAGGGCCAGGTATTGGTTGCCCCAGATGGATGACGCCTGGGCCCCGGCGCCGGCCGCGCCGACGGTATGGGCGATGGTGTTGAGGGTGAGGATGGCCGCAAGGGGGCGGTTAATGTTGTCTTTGAGTTTGCGAAGCGTCTTTCCCGAGCGCTTGCCCCTGTTTTCCAGCGCCGTGATAAAGGGTTTGCTGACGCTCAGAAGCACGGCTTCGGCAATGGAACAGAAAAAGGAAAACACCAAGGCAATAAGAACGTAAGTGATCAGAAGGCTCATAGGTTATCCGAACGAGGGTGTTCCGTGACCCAACGGGGGTTTCTGGAGTGCAACATGGTGGAAAATGACATATAAGTCAAGGCATGAGATCAATTTATCCGAGACGGGCCGCCTTCCAGTTCCCGCGCCTTTTCAAGGGCGTCTTCGGCGCCGGCTTCGTCTCCGCGGCGGCGGCGGGCTTCCTGAATAAGCCGCCAGCTCCGCGCTTTCAATTCATTGTTCCTTCCAGCCAGGGTAATCGATTTCCTTGCCAGCTGTTCCGCCTGGATGTAATTGCCGCGATCCAGCTGAATCTGCCCTAGAAGCAGCCAGAGGTGCGGATGGGTCGGATCGATCCGGAGGGCCCGCTCCGTGGTGGAAAGGGCCTGGTCCAGTTGGCCGGACCGTTTCTGGGACTGGGCGTCCCGCGAGAGTCGGGCCACCACCGGCGAGGTCTGGCGGTCGGATTCCGAGGGTTCCGCTTCATAGCGCGCACCGAGGGTGAAGGGCGGCGGAATCTCCCTTTCCCCCGGGACGTTTTCCGTCACGGCTTCGATTTCAGAGGACGGCGCCTCCGCAGAGGGCGGGGCGGCCTCGCGGTCTTCGTAGGGCGTGCCGTCCGGTGCAATGTAGACCTTGGTGCAGGCGGCAAAGACCAGGGTCAGGACAAGTATCCCGCAAATTCGGACAAGGTGCATTAAAACGTTTCCTCCAGCCATTCCAGGAAAGTCGATTTGGTTTCAGGGCGTTTTCCGCCCTGGGTCCCGGTTTCCACCGATTCCGCCTCCGAAGGGGTGCAGGGAAATGCGGCGCTCGGGGCCGAGCCGGCGATGAAGGGGACGGCCATGGCCCCCTTGCAGTTGGGGTCGGTGCGCACTCCCAACAGCGGATCGACCACGGCCCATTCCACCGATTCAGGTTTGGGGAGCCGCAAAGGGTGGTTGGCGATTTCCCGCATGATGCCGCCCCAAACTCTAAGGGCGCCGGAGGCTCCTGTCAATCCTGCCGGCGCGTTGTCGTCCCGGCCCACCCAGACGGCGGCCAGCCGGTCGCCGGTGAACCCCGCAAACCAGCTGTCCTTGAGGTCATTCGTCGTTCCCGTTTTGCCGGCGGGTTGCAGGTCGCGGTCCAGAATCCTCTTGAGGGCCCTCGCCGTGCCGTCGGACGCCACGGATTGGAGGGCCTTGGCGAGCAGGTAGACGGCCGCCGGATCGAAGTTCTGCCGAACCGTAACCGGGTTGCGTTCCAGCGCCTCCCCCTCGGGCGTATAGACCGACAGGATCGCCCGGGGCGGGGATGCGAACCCGCCGGCGGCCATTGTCCCATAGATCCGGGCCACTTCATAGGGAGACATCTCCATGGTTCCCAGGAGGGAAGAGGGGTAGAGGGGGATCTCCCGGTCGAATCCCAGCAGGGTCAGGGTTTCCCGGATTTTTTCCAGCCCCAGCTTGAGGCCCAGGCGGACCGTGGCGCTGTTGTAAGAGTGGACCAGTGCCTCGTACAGGGGGATGATGCCGTGGTATTCCCGATCGTAGTTTTTCGGCCGCCAGATCCCCTCCTGAGGATCTTCGATTTCCAGCATGCCGTCGTCGATGGGGGTGATCAGGGTATACTCCTCCGGCTGTTGCAGCGCTGTGAGGTAGATGGCCGGCTTGATGAGGGAGCCGATGGGCCGGGCCGCATCCAGTGCCCGGTTGAATCCGGGAAACCCGATGTCCCGCCCGCCGATGACGGCCATCACCTCGTTGCTGCCGGTGGCCAGGACCACCGCGCCCACCTCCAGCTCTTTCCGGGGCAGATGGCGGCGTTTCTCGATGTCGGCGAGTTGCTCGGTTGCCGCCGATTCTGCGGCGAATTGGACCTGGGGATCAAAGGAGGTAAAAATCCGCAGCCCTTCGGAACGGAGATCGCCTTCTTTGTAGGAGACGAGCAGCCGTCGCTTGACCAGATCGAAAAACGCCGGAAACTGCGTGTCGCCATGAAAGGGACGGTCCACCACCTCCAAATCCCGGGCTTTGGCCTTTTCGGCAGCTTCCTTCTGGATGAGCTTCAGGTCCGCCATGATGTCGATCACCAGGTCCCGCCGCTGTCGGGCCCGGTCCGGATGGCGGCGTGGATCGTAAAATGAGGGGCCCTTCAGCATCCCCACCAGCAGGGCTGTTTCATGGGGTCGGAGGTCCGACAGGGGCCGGCCGAAGTAGAACCGGCTGGCCAACCCGAATCCGTGGACGGCCCGGTTGCCGTCCTGGCCCAGGTAGACCTCGTTCAGGTAGGCTTCCAGAATTTCGTCCTTCTCGTAGCCGGCCTCCAGGATGAGGGCCATGACGGCTTCGTCGAATTTTCTTTTCAGGGTCCGGCTGGAGGTAAGGTAAAAATTCTTGACCAGTTGCTGGGTCAGGGTGGAGCCTCCCTGGGTCGCCCGCAGGTGCCGGACGTTTTCGATGAAAGCCCGGAGAATCGACAACGGAGCGATGCCGTGGTGGCGGTAGAAGCTCCGATCCTCCACGGCGATGAGGGTCTGGATCAGAAGGGGCGGCGCCTCTTCCAGCTTGACCAGTATCCGGTCTTCGTTGTGGGTGGGATAGAAGGCGCCGATGACGGCCGGATCAAGGCGCACCGCATCCATGGGCCGGCCGGTTTCAACGTCGGTCAGCTCCTGGACTGTTTTTTCGCTGACGACGGTCCGGAAACGTTCCGGCGCTCCTTTGCCGTCTTCAAAAACGAAAGGCCTGGAGAAGACAATGAACGTGTCACCCGAGCGCGCAAAGCAGCCCGGCCCGTCCACCGTTTCCACGGACCGGTACTGCATCAGGGTCAGTTCGCGGGTGAACCGGTCCGCATCGACCCGGAGGCCCTGGTAAATCTCCAGAGGCCGCGCATAGATCTGGGCCGGCAGTTCCCACCGCTTTCCGGCGAATTTTTCGTGGACGACAGGGGCCAGTTTTTTGACGTGGAGATAAAGCCACAGCCCTGTCGACGCCATCACCACCAGCAGGACACCGCCTGCGATCAAAAGTCGTCGTCTGGTAATCATCTCTCCGGGCTACATAATAAAAACCACTGGTTTTATCAACATCTATTTCTTGGAACCCGACTTCTGCCGCATCTACCGTCGCGATTGTCAGGTGGATTGCAATCTGCAATGCTGTCCTTTTCTGTTCCGCCCATCCTTCGCCGGCGTCTCGATGCCGTGGCGCTGAATCTTCCGGTACAGGGTCGTATAGTCGATGCCCAACTGCTCAGCTGTTTTTTTCCGGTTGCCGCCGTTTCGTTCCAGCGCTTCGGCGATCAGGGCGCGTTCCATGGCCCGGAGGGTCGTGCCGGTTCGGCCTCCGTCACCCTGAACGGCGTCGTCCATGCGCAGCTCCGGCGGCAGGTGGCGCATTCGGATAAATCCTTCGCGGCAGAGAACGAAGGCGTGTTCGATGATGTTTTCCAGTTCCCGCACGTTGCCCGGATAATCATGGCGCATCAGCCGCTCCATGACGGATTCCGAGGCCCCGGGGATGTCTTTTCCCTTGAGCCGGTTGAATTTGGCGATCATGTGGTCGACGAGGGCGGGGATGTCGGCCCGCCGGTCCCGGAGCGGGGGAATCGTCATCTGGACCACGCAGATCCGGTAGAAGAGGTCGATGCGGAACGTCCCGGTTTTTACCAGGTCGGACAGGGTTTTGTTGGTGGCCGCCACCACCCGGACGTCCACCGGTTGCGGCGCGACGCCTCCCAGGGGTTCGATGCGCCTTTCCTGGAGCACCCGAAGGAGCCGGATTTGCATGGCCGGCGAGATGTCGCCGATTTCATCCAGGAACAGGGTGCCCCCGCCGGCCAGGGCGAACCGGCCCGGCTTGTCTTTGGCGGCCCCGGTGAAGGCGCCGGCTTTGTAGCCGAACAATTCCGACTCCAACAGGGTGTCGGGCAGGGCCGCGCAGTTGACGGCCAGAAATGGGCCGTTTTTCCGGGGAGACAGGGTGTGGAGGGCCCGGGCGAACAGCTCCTTGCCGGCGCCGCTTTCCCCCTCGATCAATACGGTGCTGTCGCTTTCGGCGAACTGGGGCAGCAGGTCGAACAACGCCGTCATGGCGCGGCTCCGTCCCACGATGTCCTCGCAGGTGTATCGGGATTCCAGTTCTTTTCGGAGTTGCTCGATCTGGGTGAGGTCCTGGAAGGTTTCCACCCCGCCGACAACCTGCCCCGCCTCGTCTTTCAACAGGGCCGTGGAAATCCGGATAGGGACCCGGGCGCCGCCCTGGAAGGCGGTCTTGATGCGGGCCGTGATGTTGGCGGTGGGCTTGCCGGTGACCAGGGTCCGCTTGAGAGCGCAATCGTCTTCGCAGATGCTGGCCCGGAAAACCTCGCTGCACGGTCGGCCGATGGCTTCCTCCCGTTTGACCCGGGTGATGGCTTCCGCGGCCCGGTTGAAGGAGGTGATCCGCCAGTTTAGATCGACGGTGAACACCCCTTCGTTGATGGAATCGAGAATGGTTTCCTGGTGGCGGTTCTTATAGGGACAGGTCATGGGTTCCTCTGGAATGATCAGGTTTCTCCGCGCCGGCGGTATCGGAGGACAATAGCATATTGCAAGCTATGACGGCAATGAAAATGGCATAATGCAACATCATCCCAGGGTCTGCTTTTTGATAAGAACTACTATTATCCTGATAAATGAGATAAAACTAATTATTAGCGCCTCCGGCAGGGTTTTTGCTTTACAGATGCTCTGGCAAGGATCGAAATCCATCAAAGGAGGGTGTGAAAATGGCAGCAGAAAAACAAGTTAAAGCAGAGAAGAAAGCGACAGTGGCAGATCCTGAAGCCGCCAGCATCGACGCGGCGACCCAGCAGATGATCCGGCGGGCTCAGGAACTGGGGGTGGAAACCGTTTTTGACCGGGCCGTGACCATGAAGCCTTGCAATATCGGCACTCAGGGGATATGTTGCAAAAATTGCGGCATGGGCCCCTGCCGCCTCCCCCTGCCCAAGGGCGGGATCCAGGGAGAGGACACCCGCAAGGGACTGTGCGGGGCCAGCCCCAACACCATCGCGGCCCGGAACTTCATCCGGATGATCGCCGGCGGCGCCGCGGCCCATTCGGATCATGGGCGGGCCGTGGCCGAAGTCTTCATGACCGCGGCCCGGAAAGAGACCGACGCCTATCGGATCAAGGATACCCACAAACTGCGGCAGGTGGCCAAATGGCTCGATGTGGACACCGAGGTGGAAGTGGACGGCGAGATGAAGGACCGGGATCTGGATGAGCTGGCCGTCGAGGTGGGGGAAAAGGCCCTGGCCGAATGGGGCAAAGCCGAGGGGGAGGTGCTCTTCGCCAAACGGGCGCCCAAAGCCCGGTACGAGATCTGGAAAAAACAAGGCGTGGTGCCCCGGAACATCGACCGGGAAATCGTCGAGATCATGCACCGGACCCACATCGGCGTGGACCAGGACTACAAGAACCTGATGAAGCAGGGGACCCGGGCCGCCATCGGCGACGGCTGGGGCGGGTCGATGCTGGCCACGGAACTTCAGGACATCCTTTTCGGCACGCCCTATCCGTTGTCCAGCGAGGCCAACCTGGGGGTGATGAAGGCCGACATGGTCAACCTGGTCATTCACGGCCACGAACCGGTGCTGTCCGAGATCATCGTGGCGGTGGCCGGCAGCCAGAAATGGCAGGACTACGCCAAATCCAAGGGCGCCAAGGGGATTCAGCTGTCCGGCATCTGCTGCACGGCCAACGAGGTGTTGCAGCGCCACGGGGTCCCGCCCTGCGGCACCTTCCTCCAGCAGGAGCTGGCCATCATCACCGGTGCCTGCGACGCCATGGTGGTGGACATCCAGTGCATCTTCCAGAATTTGGCCAACGTGGCCAAATGCTTCCACACCAAACTCATCACCACCCATCCCATCGCCAGGATGGAGCAGGACAACGTCATCCACATTGAATTCGACGAGCACCACGCCATGGAAGACGCCGAAAAAATCGTCAAACTGGCGGTGGACAATTACGGAAACCGGAAAACCGAGGTGATGATCCCCAAGCAAAAGGCCTCCATCATCGCCGGATTCGGCGTGGAGTCCATCGAATACCATCTGGGGGGCACCTTTCGGGGCTCCTACTACACGCTCAACGACAACATCATCAACGGCCGGATCCGCGGCATCGGCGGCGTGGTGGGGTGCAACAACGCCCGGACCCGCCACAACGAAGGCCACATCGAGGTGGTCAAGGAACTCATCAAAAACGACGTCATCGTCCTGACCACCGGGTGCAACGCCATCGCCTGCGCCATGGAGGGGTTGTTGACGCCGGAAACGGCGGGGGTTTTCTGCGGGCCGGGCCTGGCCGAGGTCTGCGAAACCGTGGGCATCCCCCCGGTGCTCCACCTGGGCTCCTGCGTGGACAACAGCCGGATTCTGCTGGCCGCAGCCGAGGTGGTCAAAGCCGGCGGCTTGGGCAATGACATCAGCGACCTGCCGGCGGCGGGCAGCGCGCCGGAATGGATGAGCGAAAAGGCCATCTCCATCGGCCATTATTTCGTGGCATCCGGCGTCTACACGGTCTTCGGCGTCACCCTGCCGGTGACCGGGGCGCCGGTTTTCCAGGACTACCTCTTCGAGGAATTCGAAAAAATGTACGGCGGCATGTGGGACCTGGAGGTCGATCCCATCAAGCACGCCCGGAAGATGATCGCCCACATCGATAAAAAGCGGAAAGCCCTGGGCATCGACAAGGCCCGGGAGCGGATCCTGGTGGACATGGATTCCCGCCGGGCCATGGAATCGGCCTAAGCGGAAAGGGCATCATGGCGTCCGGCGAAGGGTCTTTAGTTTACGGGCCGGTCCCGTCCCGGCGTCTGGGCCGGAGTCTGGGGATCAACAACATCCCGGCCAAGGTCTGCACCTACGCCTGCGTCTACTGCCAGGTGGGCCGCACCACCCGGCTGGAGATGGACCGCAGCGGGTTTTACGACCCGGAGGCCATCTGCCGGGAGGTCCAAAAGCGGCCGGCGTCGTCCCGCGAGGGAACGGCGCCGGCCGACATTCTGACCTTCGTGCCCGACGGCGAGCCGACCCTGGATGCGAACCTGGGACGGGCCATCGATTTGTTGAAACCGTTGGGGATACCCGTGGGCGTGATTTCCAACAGCTCCCTGGCGAATCGCGCCGACGTAAGGCGTGATCTGGCCAAAGCGGACTGGGTCTCCCTCAAGGTGGACGCGGTCCGGGAACCGATCTGGCGCAAAATCAACCGGCCCTGCCGTGAATTGCGCCTGTCCGCCATTCTCGACGGCATGGGTGAATTTGCGGCGGTTTTCAAAGGGACCCTGGTCACGGAAACCATGCTCCTGGCGGGCCTGAACGATGCGGACGACCATCTCGCCGAACTGGCCGGCGTTGTCGCCCGGTTGAAGCCCGATACGGCCTACCTGAGCATCCCCACCCGGCCGCCGGCGGAAACATGGGCCCGTCCTCCGGACGAAAGCCGGCTCAACCGGGCCTTTCAGATCTTCGCCGACCGCGTGGACCGTGTGGAATATCTCATCGGCTATGAGGGGGATGCGTTCGCCTATTCCGGCGATGTGGAAACCGACATCCTGAGCATCACCGCCGTCCACCCCATGCGGGAGGCGGCCGTCAGAGCGCTCTTGTTTCGGGCCGGCGCCGGATGGGACGTGGTGGATCAGCTCCTGGACCGGGGCGATCTGACGGCCGCCGCTTACCAGGGGCATCGGTATTATCTGAGGAAATTCAAACCCGAACCTACGACAACCGAATCCGGGCCGACGCCATGAGAGTGAGGACAACCAACTGAAGATGAGCAATCTGGACGACTTTATCGACAACCTGCAGGAACAGATCTTTGACGAAGCGCGGCAAGCCTATGGCGAAAAGGGATTCCACCGCTGGCGGAATCCCCGCTACCATGGCCGCATGACGGACCCCGACGCCCGGTCCCGCCTCACGGGTTCGTGCGGCGACACCATGGAAATTTATCTCAAATTCCAAAATGACCGGGTGACGGACGCTTCCTATTTTACGGACGGGTGCGCCTCAAGCGGCATCTGCGGGTCCTTTGCATCGGAACTGGCCATCGGCAGGGACCCCGACAGCCTGGCCGAGATCTCCGGCGACGCCGTGCTGGAAACCATTGGCCGCTTGCCCCGGGAGGACCGCCACTGCGCCGACCTGGCCGCTGAGGCGGTCGGGGCGGCGCTGCACGATTACATGAAGCGGCGTTTTAAATGAAAAACCACATGTCCCGCCGCACGGAACTCAAAGGAGCGACCACGGGGGAAAAGCCGCGAAGGCTTCTCATGTAGGCTGAGTCGCCGCCGTTCCTCTGACGTCAATGGGTCGAATCCCCCATCCTCAACTTTTGCAAAGGAGGATGGGGGATTTCTATTTCTGGAGAGTCGGCGACTGGCGGGGGTTGAAAAAAAACCATTGACGGCGAGCGTCTGATCGTATATCGTCGTTTTACGATGAACATGGAAATGGATAAAAAAGACGCAGAAAACGCCCCCCTGGATGCCGAACAATTCGCGGCGATCTGCAAAGCGCTGGGCCATCCGGCCCGGGTGCGGATCATCAAGCACCTGAAGGCCATGGACCGGTGCATCTGCGGGCAGATCGTCGAGATCCTGCCCCTGGCCCAGTCCACCGTCAGCCAGCACCTGAAGCAGCTCAAGGCGGCGGGGCTCATCCGGGGGGAGATCGAAGGGATGAAGACCTGCTATTGTCTGGACCATGACGCGCTCGAACGGTTCAAGCGGATGGCGGCCATGATATGAGGAGGAACATGTTGGAACAACAAACGG
>JAABTD010000020.1 GCA_011390065.1 Desulfobacteraceae bacterium | reverse complement strand
ACCGCGAATCCGCTGGCGGCCCTGTCCGGAACCGCCGTCTACGCCTTTCTCCCCGACGGAAACGACCTGCTGCTGGGCGCCGATACCGGGGTCTTTCGCCTTTCCGCCGAAAACGACCTGATCCCTTTGGGCGTTCAGGGGACCCCCATACGCGCCATTGCCCGGGATGTCGACGGCGTCCTCTATTTCGGCGGCGATCTCGGCGTGTTCCAGTATCAGCCGGGGCTGGATCATCTTTATCACTACAGCGGCCAGGGAGCCGCCGACGAGGCCTCCGACTGGATCAAGCTGGAAACCGGCGACCTCCCCGGCGCCGCCGACGTCTTTCTGCCCCCGGTCCGGAGTCTTGCCGTGGGACAGAACAGCGCGCTATGGATCGGCACGGACCGAGGGGCGGCCCGATACATGGCGCATTCAGCCGACGGGTTGACCTACACAACCTTTCTGGAGGCCTTTCCCGATCTCGTGAACGGGCCGGTTCACGCCATGGGGCAGGATCCGCTGGGTCGCATCCTTTTCGGCGCCGACCGGGGACTGTTCCGCTTTGACGGCCGGGATACAGCCCAGTATATTGAAGTCGAACATCGCTGGACTCCCCAGGGAAAGGCGGGCCTTTTCTATCCTGCAGGCCGGCCGCCTGAGGATCGGGGGTCCTGGCGGTTCAACCGGACCCTGAGCGGCGGGCGCTGGCAACGGGTCGGTCCGGGCATGACCGACTGGGGTCTTTATGAAGGCGCCCCGCGCAGCAGCGAAGAGACTGCGGTCCGGGCCATGACGTGGACCGACGGCGTGATCGCCGATCTCGGAACCTGGGACCCGGCCGACGGCGCGTTCACCCCGTCGGAAACCGTGGATCCGTCGGAGCTGGTCCTGCGGGTGAAGCCGACCGAGGATCGGATCTTGCCGGGCGGCATTCCAGGGCCTCCGCGCATGCCGGTGGGACCGTCGGACTGGCGGTATCTTTCCATGGAGCCCCCCGTGGAGCCCCCTGGTCCGATACCCCCCAAAGACGGCCCCGCGTGGTCCTCCGAAGGGCGGCTGATGACGCCGCCATCGGATGTGACCGCCCCCTATCCCGGCCGGTTCCGGGACCCGGCCCCGAAAAAACGGCCGGAAAGCAGGTTCGACCGGGTCGTCTTCGCCTATCCGCCGGCGGCGTCGGTCTGGTTCCAATGGCGCGCGCGCCGGCCATATTCCGTCATCGTCCGGCTCCAGCGGCGACATGCGGGAGAATCGATCCATCCGGCCATCCTGGACCGGGTCTGGGGAGCCATGAACCGGGTTCGGCCGGCGGGGGTCCGGGTTCTGCTGGCGGTGGAAAGCGACATCGTTCGAGGAGATGCATCATGAGCGTTGAAGAGGCAATCAAAGCCCTGGAATCGATCAGGGAAAAGGAAGACGGCCAGCTGATCCAGGCCGGAGACTGGAAAACCCTGGTGGGAAGCATCATCGCCATGGGCGACGCGCTTGAGAAGCAGGTAACGGCGATCAAGAACGCAGTGACGGCGCTCGACGCGACGACAGCGCAGCACGCGGCCGACATTTCGGATCTGCAGGACCGGGTGGCGGCCCTGGAAGATAGCGACCAGGCCCAGGAGACGACGTTGACCCGTCTCGCCCCTCTGGGCGACCATTACCGGGTCACCCTGGAGACCGGCAAGGTCCATTTCGCCCTTGGTCAGCCTGCCGAAATCACCGCCAGGGTCCGGACCCTGGAAGGCGCGGTCCCCGATCCCCTGCCCTGGGTCGATCTGTTCTGTTCCTGGGGCCGCCTCCAGGCCGTGGGCGGCTTCAACACCCGCGTGGGCGTCGGGGATCGGGCCATGTCGGTTCAGGTCAACGACCAGGGGATCGCACGGGTCCGGGTCCGGGCGGATCATGCCGCGGATCTGTCCGAATCGGACCATCTCCAGGTGGCCGACATGCTGGAAGCCACGGTGGAAGGCGAGGAGATGACCCTGGCCCGGATCATCATGGAGACCGCCACCCCCGAGGACGCCAGGGCGCGGAAAGCCTTCGGCGCGGTAGCCGCGTCCTACGAGCGGTCCGGCAGCCATCCCTTCCGGAAATGGGCCGACGCTTACTACCGCCACGACGGGATCGCCAAGGGGCAATACGGCTTTGCCGGCGGCAGCTGGCGAAACTACCGGACAACGGTCATCGCTTCGGTCAAAAACGACATTGATCCCCGCACCCCTGATTTCAGCCGGGGGACCGCCTCCATCCAGATCGATTTCCGGGATTGGGTCGGCAGCTGGATCGGGGGGTACCTCGACGACATCGTCGTTGAGGCCGCCGGCATCGCAGACGCCTTTGGATCACAGATCACTACCGATTATGAAATCTCCATCGGCGGCATCCGGGACATCATGGCCGAACGGGTTTCGGACAAGGGGATCATCGGTCGTCAGAAAACCTTGCACGCAGCGGAACGCGCCCTGGACCAGATCCATGTTCCCGACCCACCCCCTTTCATAACGAAGATGACCGACGCGGTGAAAGGGGCGGTCGCCACCCAGCGGAAGATGGATGTGCTGGAGTTCACCGGCGGCAGGGAAGCTGTGCGCGGCGGGTCCGCCTTCTATGCCCTGATGGGTCAGTCGGCCCAGGTGGGCGCCATGTCCGGCAAGGTCGATGCGGCCGAATCCGGCGTGAATGCCGTGACCGCGGAGGTGTCGGGGGTCAAGGCATCGGTGACCACGTTGGGTCTGGAGATGGAAAACACCCGCCAGGTGGGCCAGGCGATCCAGGTTTCCCTCAGCGACATCGAGAACAAGGTGGTGGCCATCGACCCCCTCAATCAGGATACGCTCCAGGGGACCCTCGCCCAGATCAACGCGCATATCGGCGAGATCAAATCCAACGTGGGGAATTTCTAATGGGCGCGCGGGCATCATCTTAACGCCATGGCCGAACGCTATTTCACACCTCGGGAAATCGACCGAGACGACGCTCGCAAGATCCTGGATTTCCTCAACCGGGCGGCCAGCGCCCGGGAGATCGCCGATGCCGTCGAGATCCCCGGCGAACTGGACGTGGGCATAGGTGTCGGGCAGCGGATTCTCGACCGGCGCACCGCCTTGGGCGGCGCCTTCGAAACGCTGGAACAGGTTTATGACGTCCCGTGGGTGGGGCCGGAGCGGTTCACGGAGATCGTCCAGGCGCTCACCGGACGGTTGCCCCGAACCCCTGCGCCGAAGTCGTCGGAAATGGATGCGCTGCGGGCTGAGATCCGGGAAGTCCGGGAAGCGGTATCGGCCCTCCACTCCGCCAGGGAAACCGGACTGCGGGTTGCCCTGCGGCCGGTGCAGGAAAGCGGGTATCTGGGCCAGCCGCTGAACCTGCTGATCGAGGTTTTCGACGCCGCCGCGGGCCGCCCCAGGGCCAATGTCGATTTGACCGTCGCCGCCACCTGGGGGACTCTCCAGGCCTTTGTCGGCTTCGGCATGGACGCCGGTCCTGTCATCGTCCTCCGCACCGACGCGGCCGGCAAAGCCCGGGCGACCCTCCGGTCCCCTTTTGCCGAACAACTCACCCGGGCCCAGCAGGCGGCCCTTGAAACCGCCCTGAGCCGCCTCGATCCGTCGGCGTCCGCCCCCATCGCCATGCTGGCGTCTCTCCAATCCATGGCGATGGAATATGGTCGGAAACGGAATTCCGATCTTCGCGGCGCCGTGGACATCCATTACCAGATCTGGCGGTCGCGAACCGCGGATGTCGTCATCCCCCGGGCCCAGCTCAACCACTGGCATTTCCATGACGCCCTGATCACGGCCATGATCCACCCGCCGGGAGATCCTTCCGCCGTAACGGCGGCGGCGGCCCGACGGGTGCGGTTAAAGGACTGGGTCGGTCCCTGGCTTCAGCCTTATGCGGCCCTCCTTCGGGATGAAGACCGCCTGGGGGCCGAACTCCGCAAGGCCGGCAACGGCGAAACCGAAAAGGATGTGCTGCTGAACCGGATGCTTGCCAGCACCCACGGCTACGTGGCCGACCATCGGGGCCGGGCCGGCGAAGCCATCGGGCAGAAGGTGGCGGAACGGGCCATCCGCCGGTACATGGCCACCGATCTCCAGACCCTGCCCCTGGACGCGCAACTCACCCTCCTGCCCGCCCTGGACATTGCGCACCGGGCCATCGGCGCCGGGAGCATGGGGACCCTGGCCACGGTCGCACGGGTCAACACAAACCTGAAAAAGGCGGTGGACGACCGCTTCGGCCAGTTGACCGTCAGCGGCGACCTGGCCGACCGGCTGTCCGGCATCGAAAACCGATTGAACGCCGCGGAAATCAACTACGACCGGTTCCGGGAGGATTACACCCGATTCACCGCCGAATATAACGCATTCGCACGGGAATATACCAATTTCAGTCAGAGTTACGGCCGCTTCACCCAGGAGGCGACCGCGCTGGAAGCCGCAAGCGGCGCCGCTCGCCAGGAACTGGAAAGCTTCCGGACCCAATATGACCAGTTCGCCAGCGATTACCGGTCTTTTGCAGACCAATACGACCAGTTCCGCCGGGACTACAGCAACGTCGCCACCGACATCCAACGCTTCGAGTCGGATTTCCAGAAGTTCAACACCGATTTTTCCACCTTCAAGACCGACTACAACCGGTTCCGCATCGATATCAGGGGCTGATCCATGAAACTCTCCATCACCGCCGTCGACGGAGGCGCGACCCCCCGGGAGATCAGAGACCGGGTCGATGGCCCCCGAGGATTTGCCTATCGCCGGACCATCTTGCTGGACTTCAAGACCGGCGGTCAGCCGGAACGGATCAGGGTGAACAAAGACGCCACCGATTTCAATGCGGTCTTCACCCCCGGGATTTATGACGTTTTGTCCGAAGAAAGTCCGATTTCCGCCGTTCTGGACACGGACATCGGGCTGGAAAACGGGGTGCGGGTGCGGTTGGACCGGCCATGGAAAATCCATGGGGTTGAAGCCGGCGAAGCGATGCGGTCCCGATTTGCAGACAAGCAGACTTCCGTCAAAAAACGGGAAGTCGTGGACGAACCTGAGGGCGCTCAGGCCGTCGTCTACTCGAAAGACCGACCGGCGGCCATTGATCACGGGGTCATCGCCTTTTTCCGCATGGACGGGGATGCCGAGGCCCCCGGCCCCACCGCCGCCGCTGACAATGGCGCATCGCTGCCCGACGAATTCGTCAGCGCCGACTTCGCTGTTCAATGGCGCTCTTCGGGCGGCGACGTGAAGGCGCTGGCTGTCGATGATCTGGCGAGCATCCGGATACAGTGTTTCCCCACAGGGCCGCGCATGGGTCTGACCCGCCCCTACATTCCGGGCGGCGAGGGAACCGATGAGCCCGAAACCTTTTTCTGGCAATTGCCCGGTGAAATCCGGGCGTCTTCGGCTGCCGCAAAGGTGAACGCCGGCGCCGGCCAAAGACTGGCCGAGGCCCTTCAGGTCCAATTCGACGCCTATCTTGAAAAGCTCAGGAATGACGCCGGCAACGCCGAAACCGAACCTGATGTCCCCCATATCCTTCGCGTCGGCCTGGTGGTCGAATCGGATGCGCCCTGTCGGCTGGATCTCGATTTCAGCATCGATTACGCCCTGATCCGGGAAACCCTTTCCATCGGCAAATCCGGGCCCTTCAAGCGGGAGAAGCAACGGCTCCGATTTCCGGGCGGCGCGCCGGAGATGCGGCCCATCCATCTGCAACTCCCGGACGGTGCATTGGTGGAAACCGTATGGCTGAGGGCGGCCGCCGACTTCGGCCCCTCTCCTCCCCTGCCCTTGAAAAACACCGCCGGAGAACCCCTCGCCCCCGATATGTCCATAGGAGCCTCCCTGACCACCGATCGCCGAATCGCCTTTCGCATCGAGCCGGACGCTCCCATGACCGTCACGGCGATTTCCCTCGGCCTGATGGCCCATCAATCCGATACGGAACTCGACGCATCCCTTCAGGAGGACTGGAACGACGTTCCTTCGGGAAAAAACCTGGCTTCGGCCAACGTCCGCATCGGGTCCGCAGGGCGCCCCGCCCATCATCAGGCCGCGTTGGGAACCCGCCTGGTTCTGTTCGCCCAACCCTATTGGATCGTGGTCTCAGTGGCCAAAGGGGCCGGGGTGTGGCTGGGGTCGCCCGGGGATAACGGCAGCATTCTAAGGTTGCCCCCGCCCGGCCGGGACGATGGCGTTTCCATCCTGAAGGGCATCGACCTTTCCTGCCGCTTCCTCGCGCCTTTGCTCCCGAACCCCGACGGGGCCGAACCCCCGGTAACCGCTCTGCAGGACATGCCTTTCCATTTATTGGCCGGGGACACCCCCCTTTCGCCCGCCTCATCCGGAGAAGGGACCTTCATCTTCTCCAACGGCGACCTGAAAAACCATCTGAATGGACAACTGACCGGCGGCCCAAGCCCTTATCCGCTTGCCCCCGGCGTCATCCCGCTTTACTTTGCCGCGACCCTGTCCGGCATAGTGACGATCTATCCGCCGGAGATTGCCTATTCCCTTCCCTGATATCGCTGTTCAGGCATTTCAGACTGTTGTGCGTTGATGCTCACTCCGCCTGAATCCTGTCGCAGGCGTTGACCTTGAAATTGTCAAACGTCACCCGGGCCGGACAGGCCCCGCCCCCCGCTTCTCCGGTTTCATCACTGGTCTGGAGTTTAAACCGGGCCCGGAGTTTTTCATTGGAAGGCCGCTGAAACTCGCAGAATGGCTCCCAGCAGCTCTCCCCGGCGAACAGAAAGGTGATCCGTCCATCCTTTCGAACCACCCGGATGGCGCCGCCGGGTTCCGCCTGTCCGCCCAGGTATTTCTCGCGAAGGATTTCATCTCATTCTCTCTTTTCCGTATCATTTTGGATCACCCTGAAAAAACTTCTATCATGTCCTTGAAAATGCCGCAAGCCGACGGGCTTGATATTTTTTAAGCGGCAATTGGTTTTGACGGATGTTTACATTCGGTATATCATAGATAATAAGGATATATGGAATTTGTTTCCAAACAGGAGCCCACGCCATGAGAGATGGATTGCTTGCCCTTGTGTTGATTTCTCTTTTTCTGCCGTCACCCGGGGCGGCGGCCCAACCGCCCGACCCGGACATCGCCCGGACCTGGATAACCGAAATGAAGGAACGTCACCGGGGCCCCTTCAAACGCATCCGATGGTTCTGCAAGGACGGGACGGTCCTCGACCCTAAAGAGGACTGCTCCGAACACGGCGGCGGGGTCCAGCACGGAGAATGGAGCGACCGGACAAAGGCCCTGCGGAAAGCCGGATATTATGTCGCCACCATCCTGGCCGACATCGACCCGAAAACCTTTGTTTCCCGTCCGGAATTTCCAGCGATGCTGCGGCAGATGATCCTGGAACAATACCTTATCCGGGCCGACAATGGATGGATCTTCCGACAATCCCGCTATTACCGGGGGGCTCTCCAGGCCGAGGACGAAACCGAAAAGGGACGGGAACTGCTCCTGACCCTTCTCGAAGATCCCCGCTGGCGAACCGATCGGTTTTTGTTGCTCCGGGAAGCGGTGCGGTCAATCCCCCACGGCCGGAAAGGGGCGCCCCTGACCGAAATGCGCCAATTGTCCCGGACGATTGCGGAGAAAGACCCGGCCTTCGAGAACCTTCGAATCAAGCTCCACGTTCTGCCGGAGGCCTCGGACGCCCCATCGGTCATGCAGTACGCCAAAACAAAGGGCAAAGAAGCGCTCGCAGAGGATTACGCCCGCCTGGCCCATCTGGTGAAAGCGGTCTTCACCGTTTCCGACATCCATGCCGAGGCCGCCGCCGTCATCTCGCTCATCGATGCGCCGGAGATTGCCGAATCCTTTGGAAACACTTTAAAAACGCTTTCTTCGGAATCTCCTCTCCCCCTCCGGATGGCCGCCGCCAACCGGATGATGGCCGCCATCCGGGACACCCTGCCCCGGATACGGAAAGCGGACGTCGGGTTGGCGCTGATGGACCTGAGCCTGGCATTGGAAAGCTTCATCTACGGCAACGGCGCCGCCCTGACAGCAGGCGCGCCGGACCGGATTCGTCGGGAAATCGTGGTCCGCGCATGGGAAGCAACCATCGGAATCTACGGCATGGGGCTGATCTCCTCCCGGCAGAAGGCGGCCTTAGGGGACAGCCTGGCCAGAGTTCTGGCCGCTCCTCTCTTTCTGGATGTCTATCGCCATGAACTCCATTATCTCGCCCGCATCTCCGACTGGGCCGATGGACAGCTCTCCTTTTACTTCTCCCGGCACGCCGGAAAAATGGCGGAAATCGAGCCGCTGGCCGTCCATTTCATTCACGACCGTCTCCATGGCAATCCCATCCTCTTTCTGGCGGACACCCTTGACTTGCTGATCCGGGACGCGGACCGACTGGCCGGCATCCGCCACGAAATGTTTGGCAATCCGGTGGGGGCCGGCCTCCGGGCGCTCAACCCCGGCCTGGCCCGGGGAACCTTCCGGATGGCGGCATCGGGTGCTGCGCCCGAAGCGATCGACCCCCGGGGGATCTATCTGTTGCCGGTCACCACCAGCGACCTGCCCCGGGTGGCGGGCATCCTGACCGCCGGCAAGGGCAACGCCCTGTCCCATGTACAACTGCTGGCCAGAAACCTCGGCATTCCCAATGTTTCCGTCGACGACCGGCTCTTCCCGCTTCTGGAAGACCGGGCCGGGTCGCAAGTGGTCCTGGCGGCCAGTCCCGGCGGCGTGGTCTGGCTGGCCGAGGACGCTCCGGAATGGGAGGAGATCTTCCAGGACAAGGAAACGCCCCCGGACCGACTCATTCGACCCGATTTAGAAAAAATCGACCTGACGACCCGATCTTTTATCACCCTCTCGGAGATCCGGGCCACGGATTCGGGCCGCATCGCCGGTCCCAAGGCCGCCAACCTCGGCGAACTGAAGCACCATTTTCCGGAAGCGGTGGCCCAAGGGCTGATTCTTCCCTTCGGGATCTTCCGAGCCCTTCTGGAAAACCCCATCGATCCGAAAGGCGGGCCGGAGGGGCCCAGCATCTGGCAGTGGATGGAGGCACGATACCAGCAGATGGACCGCCTCGAGGGCGATCCCAGGCTGCTTGCCGCTTTTACCCAGGAATTTCTCGACCAACTCCACGGCCGGATCGCCGCCATCCGGCCGGAAAGCGCCTTTCGGGAACGGTTGCGGGCCGCCATGGCCGAGACTTTCGGACCGGACGGCAGTTACGGGGTCTTCATCCGGAGCGACACCAATGTGGAGGACCTGCCCGGCTTTTCAGGGGCGGGACTCAACCTCACCGTGCCCCATGTGGTGGGTGTCGACAAAATCATCGACGCCATCCCCCGGGTATGGGCATCCCCCTTCACCCGGCGGGCTTTCGGATGGCGGCAGGCTCATATGGCCGACCCGATGCATGTTTACGTCTCGGTGCTGCTGATGAAAAGCGTGCCGGTGGACACATCCGGGGTGCTGGTCACCGTGGACATCGACACCGGCAGCCCGGACTGGCTCTCGGCGGCGGTCAACGAAGGACCCGGGGGCGCCGTGGAGGGACAGGGGGCTGAAGAACTGCGGATTCATCTGGGGAGCGGGAAGGTGCGGCTGCTGGCCCAGGCCACGGAGCCCCGCCGGGTCGCCCTGCTGCCTGAAGGGGGGATTGTCAAGGTTCCGGCCAGCGGCCGGGACCGGCTGCTGACGCCGCCGGAGATCCGGCGGCTCATGGACCTGGCCCGAACCGCGCCCCGGCGTTTTCCCCGATTGCAAAATGCCCAAGGCGCCCCAATCCCGGCCGACATCGAATTCGGTTTTCTGAATGGCGAACTGGCTCTTTTCCAGATCCGGCCCTTTCTGGAAAGCGACCGGGCGCGCCGCAATGCCTTTCTGATCAGCCTCGACGCCAAATTGGACCGCGCTGTGAACCGGCAGGTGAATTTGGATGCACCGCCGTAATCGCTCAAAGGAGAGTCCCATGAGATTTTTATCAATTACCGCCGCCCTCGTTCTCGCCGCCGGCGCCCTTCTGCCGGGCGCGGCCACCGTCGACGCCTATCCCCTGGACGGTTATGAATACACCGGCATCAGCCGCCTGGAGGGATTTCGCCTGGCCCAGGAAGGCAAAGTGAGAGGGCAAAAAGTGCCCGTGGGAGCGATGCTCACCCGCCAGGAGGTGGACATCCGCCTGACGGACCGCAAGAATTTTGAGATTCCGCCGGACAATCCGAAATTTCTTTCCCAGATCCGGAACCTGCTGGGGCGGGAAGAGAACCGGTACGGCGTGGCGGTGCTCGACCTCACCGATCCGGAGAACCCCCGGTACGCCGGCCATCGGGACAAGGCCATGTACAACCCGGGAAGCGTCAGCAAAATCATGGTCGGGCTGGGCCTTTTCCAGGCTCTGGCCGACGCTTACCCCGATGACCCCGCGGCCCGTCACAAGATCCTCAAGACGACCCAGGTCGTCGCCGATGAATTCATCTTGAGCGATCACCACAAGATTCCGCTGTGGGAACCGGGAGACAACCGGATCCGCTATCGCTCCCTCCAAAAAGGGGATTCGGCCAACCTCTACACTTATCTGGACTGGATGTTTTCAGCCAGCTCCAACGCTGCTGCGGCCATGAACCAGCGGGAACTGCTCCTGATCAAACGATTCGGGCAAGCCTATCCACTGGAGGCGGCGGCCATCGATGCGTTTTTCCAGGAGACGCCCAAGGGCGAACTCTCGGCGTTGCTCTCCGAGGCCCTTCATCGCCCCGCGGACCGAAACGGCCTCGACTCGGAGGATCTGCGTCAGGGAGGATTTTTCACCTGGCGGGGAAAACAGAAAGTCCCGGGCAAAAACAGCTATGCAAACGCCCGCTCGCTCATGGATTATCTGGTGAAGATGGAAAAAGGGACCCTGGTGGACGAGTTCTCCAGCCGGGAACTGAAGCGTTTCCTCTACATGACCCAGCGCCGCATCCGATACGCCTCCTCGCCGGCCCTGCGGGAATCCGCCGTTTACTTCAAGTCGGGATCTCTCTACAAGTGCCGGGAAGAGGCGGGATTTTCCTGCGGAAAATATAAAGGCAACGTCTACAACATGATGAACTCTATGGCCATCGTCGAATCGCCGTATCACGACCCGCCGCTCTATTACATGGCGGTGATCATGTCCAATGTGCTGCGGAAAAATTCAGCCGTGGAACACCAGACCCTGGGGACCCGCATCCATCGACTTATCGAATCCTTTCATCGGCCTGCGAAGACGGCCGACTAGCATAAAGTTCGGGCTTGAAAATCAGATCGTCCAGCCCCACGATGAGTCTGGGAAACCATTTTGCCCCGGCGCCGGCGCGGTGGGCCAGGGCTACGGCGATATATTTGCGGCCGGCCCGCTCGACAATGGCGCTGTCGGCGTGATAGCTTTTCCATGTGCCCGATTTCCGGAAGATTCTGGAACCGGGACGGGCCGCCGACAGCCCCTTGACGAATTTATGAGAGATGGCGGGGTTTCCCAGGATTTCCTTCATCTTTCGGCTCAGCTCCGGGGAAACCAGGCGGCCGGTCTCCAGCATGTAGTAGAACCGAGCCGTCTGAATCGCCGTGGCCCCGTGGGACAGGTTGTACATGGGGTCCCGCCGGAACGCCGGGCTTCTGCCGTATTCCTTGCCCACCCACAGACCGCCGTTGAATTTCGGATCGTAAAGCCGATAGCGGGGCGACTGGAGAAGATCGGCCAGGTAGTGCTTTCCCACCCGGTTGAGCATGGTTGTGGCGCAGCTGTTGCTGGAGTTCCGGATCATCCGCGTCAGGGTCTCTTCCGTCTCGCTGTCAAAAGCAAGCTCTCCGTTTCCGATGCGGTCGAATGCTCCCAGAAGGATCGCGATTTTGGGAAGGCTGGCGGCGTACATCATGGTGTCCCCGTTGAGGGAGGCCATCCGCGGGGCATAGGGCCGGGTAATGTCCACCAGGGCCACGCAAAGATCCTCCGAGCGGACCGCCGCATCCAGGCCCATGTCGGAAACGAACTGTTCGAGCCCCCTTTGCAGCGCCGGGTCCACGGAGACTTTCAGCGGCGGACAGGATTCCTGAGCGCCGGGGATGCCCGTTGCCATAAAAAGGATTGCAAAAAATACCAGATGCCCGCACCGGATCAATTTCATCTTCATTATAAATTTCACCTTTGTTTCTGAATATGGTAAATTGAAGGGTTAATAAAAACAGCGAGCACCTGTCTCGCTGTGTGTAAAAATTCCCGACACTATAAACAGATTTTTTACGGTTGTAAATGATAATTCACACCCAAAACCGCTCCATCGAATGCTTCGGAAAACATATCGCGCTGAGATCCATGGGTATTCGGGCCTTGTTCATGTTCACCAATTTCTGGTTGATCCTCATGGCCGTCTATCAATTGAAGCCCGCCAGCCGGTCGCTTTTCATCGGCGCCGTCGGCGCCGATGAACTGCCCTATGTCTGGATCGGCAGCGCCCTGATCATGGTGATCTTCATCCCCTTCTACAATCGTCTGGTGGCCTGGTTCAGCCGTCTTCACATGGCAATGGGCGCCTGTCTGATCATCTGCGTCCTTCTGGCGGTTTTCCGGGCGCTGTTCCTGCTCTTACCCAGCCCGACCGTGACGGTGCTGTTCTATCTTTACGTCGACTTGCTGAGCATCATCCTCGTGGAGCAGTTCTGGAGCCTGTGCAACTCGATCTATAATGTTCACGAGGGGAAACGGTGGTATGGGATCGTGGGGACCGGCGGGCTGGCCGGGGGCATGGTCGGCGGGGCCATGGCGGGATTCCTGGTCAAGCACACCGGTTTGATTACTGCGGACCTCACCCTGGTGGCGGGAGGGTTAATTTTTCTGCTCTTTCTGCTGACGTGGGTCATGGGCATATGCGGGATCTACTGCGAAGTGGATGGTCCGGGCGTCCCCCGGCCCCGCAAACCATTCGGAGGGCGATGGCGGGCTTTGCTCCATAGCCCTTATCTGCTGCTGTTGGCCGGCATCCTGTTCCTTGCCCAACTGGCCTCTCCCCTGGTGGAATTCCAGTTTCTCAAGACCGTGGCCCTTTCCTATCCGGAACAGGAGATGCGCACCGCCTTCCTCTCCATGTTTTTCAGCCTGCTCGGTTTTTTTTCCATCGTCGTCAACCTGGGCGTCACGCCGCTGGTTCACCGCTACGCCGGGATTATTCCGGGGCTGCTGATCCAGCCCATCGTCATGAGCCTGTTTTCGCTTCTTTTCTACAACTCCCCGACCCTGATATTCGCCTCAGCCGCAAAGATCAGCGACCGGGGCCTGGCCAATTCCATTAACCGGGCCTCCCGGGAACAGCTCTACGTGCCCATCGCCCCGGTGCTGATTTACCAGGCCAAGGCGTGGATCGACATGTTCGGCTTCCGGGTTTTCAAAGTGACCGGCTCCCTGTTGATCCTGTCTTTTACCCGTTGGCTGCCCATCACCTTGAGCGTCCCTCAGTTCAGCGGGTTCACTTTTCTCATCTGCACCTTCTGGATTGCGCTGGTGCTGGGGCTTCAGCGCTATTATCGCGTCCTGGCGGAATCCGCGCCCTGAAACGGCACAGGAAAAAAAACCGTCTTAAAACCCTCTGACATGGGCGGCCTTGGGGGCGACCAACACCCGTTCCCACGAGCCATAGACGGGATTGGGAAGGATAAACCACTTGCGGCCCCATCGATCCTTGTATCGGTCCACAAGGTCTTTCCGCTGATCGGGATCGATCCCGCTGGCGACGTCGGGAAGGAAATCACCCAGATCGTCGCCCACGAGCATGAGGATGCGGTGGCGCTGCGCCACGGCCGACCGGCGGCTCTTTTTTTCCGACGTCCACCCGGGCTGTTCCCCCTTCAACAGGATCCGGTCGGGGGGTGTTTCCGGGAAACCGAGACGGGCCAGGTTCCGGATGGTGTGGGTTTCCTGGGCGCATCCCGGGTCCTTGTCGGCGCCGGCGCACGAGCGGTTGGTGATGTAAAACACCGCAACCCCGCGCCGGGCCGCCTCCCGGACGAAATCCAGCGCACCGGGGATCGCTGTCGCCGCTTCCATGGCCACCCATTCGTCCCACCGGGCCGGATCGAAGGGCATTTTGTCCAGGATCAGTTGTCCCTGAAAGGGCGCATTGTCCAGGACCGTCTCGTCGATATCGAGAATCACCGCGGGGGGCAGGCCCATATAATCGCCTGTCTGCTCGACGGCAGCCGTCCAGGAGCGGTCCAACAGGGCCTCGTCTAATTGGGACATGGCCGCCGTGTAGGTCTCCAGGGCTTCGGCCCGGTATTCGGCCGCCGTTTGCACCCAGAGGGCGCTGTAGAGATTGGGATTTTGGGTCGCACAGGCCGACAGCAGGATCGCCGCCCCGAAAAGGATCGCCCATCGCGTTCTCGCCATTTCGTTCTTCATGGTCTCCTCCACCTTATGGGGTTTGTTAAAAACCACTTATCGGAGATTGTCAACGGGTATGTCGCAACCGGGCACAACTGACCGGGATCTTTCATACCGGACCGATTGCGGAAGCGTTTTTCTTTGACAGACGGAGACGCATCGCCGTATTCTGAAAAAAATTCTTGTCTTGTCTTTCTTTGAACCGCTGGAAGAAGGAGGATGTCATGAAATTCAAAAAGATCATGGTCCCGGTGGATGGATCGGATCATTCCATGAAGGCCGCAGAAACCGCTGCTGATCTGGTTTTCCTGACAGGCGGCGAGATTCTTCTGGTCCATTGCCACAAATCCTTTCCATCCGTCATCGGCGAACCGTATCCGCAGGAGGCGATTACCCGGATCCGGGAGAACTCAGATGAACTGATGACGCCGTATCGGCATTTGCGCCGGGAAAAGGGCATTGGCGTGGTCGAAAGACTGGTGGAAGGACCGCCCGGCAGCGTGCTGCCTGAAATCGCCGACATTGAAAAATGCGACATGATCGTCATGGGATCGAGGGGCCGCACCGATCTGCAGGGGCTGTTCCTCGGGAGCGTGACCCACCGGGTGCTGCGGTCAACACCCTGTCCTGTTTTGGTCGTGCGGTAGTGCGCCTTCGCCTGATTCTGCTCGTCATCTCCCTTATCGCCGTCATGTCCGCGTCCATCGGCGGGGCGCTCTACTACCGGTCCCTTAAGCAGACCGCCGTCAAAGAAGCGGAGCAGCGGTCCATCGACCGCGTGGAAACGATCCAGAGAAACCTCTCTTTTTTCTTGTCGGAAAATATCCGCCCGGCCCGGGCCATGGCCGGCATCGAAGCCTTCAAGATGGCTCTCGACCGTCAGACCGAACGACGGATGCAGGCCGCAAACGCGATGCTCGATCACTTCCGGACCGCCCTTGGCGTGGAAGTCTGCTACCTCATTGACCGATCGGGGAACACCATCGCCTCCAGCAACCGAGATGACCCTGACAGCTTCGTGGGCGAAAACTTTCATTTCCGGCCTTACGTCAGGCTCGCCCTGGCGGGCCGGGCCGCCACCTACCTGGCCGTGGGCGCCACCTCGGGCCGGAGGGGCGTCTACTCCAGCCATCCGGTGCCGGTCAAAGACCAAACCGACCCGGGGGGCATCGTGGTCATCAAGGCATCCATCGAACGGATTGAAAACCAGTTCCACCTGGAAAGAAGCGAAAGGATGCTGGTCGCTTCCCCCCGCGGGATCGTTTTCATCTCCAGCCGGGAGGAATGGCGCTACGGCGCCCTCAGCCGGCTGTCGGAAGCCGACGCCGATTACATCACGGCATCCAAGCAGTTCGCTTCCGGGCCCTGGCAGCCCATCGGTCTGGCGTTCAACGCCGATAACCGCGCCGTCGACGGCAATGGGAACCGATACCTTTACCACCGCAGAGAACTGGAGAACTTCCCGGGGTGGCATGTTGTCTATCTTCAGGACCTTGACGCCATTTCAAAGCAGATGAGCCAACCCTTGATCCACATCACCAAAGAGATCATTTTTGCGCTCTGCTTTTTAGTGGGGGTGGGCGTGGCATTCCTGTATGGGAAAGCCAACATCGAAATTCGCCGGCGGGAAGAAGCCGAATCGGCCCTGCGGGCAAGCGAGGAGCGCTACCGGTCCATCTATCACAACGCGCCGGCCATGCTCCATTCGGTCAACACCGAAGGCCGCCTGGTCCGCGTGAGCGACCACTGGCTCCACATGCTCGGTTATGAAAGAGAAGCGGTCATCGGCCTAAAACTCTCCGATTTTTTGAGCCGAAAATCGGCTCGTCACATGGAGGAGACGGTGATGCCCCAATTTCTCAAAACCGGCTCCTGCCACGATGTGCCCTACCGGTATGTCCGGAAAAACCAGGACGTCGTCGACACCCTGCTCTCCGCCGTGGCCGAACGGGACGCAGCCGGGCGGATTATCCGGTCCCTGGCGGTCTCAGTGGACGTAACGGATCGGCGGCGGGCCGAAGAAGATTTGAAAGAGGCCAAAGAAGCCCTCAGCCGCTATTCCCGGGAACTGGAGCGGCAAGTGCGCGTTCGAACAAAAGAGATCGCCAGCATTCTCAAATACACCCCCGACGTGGTATACATCAAAGATGCGCAGGGACGGTATCTGACCGTCAACCGGCGGTTCGAGGAGCTTTTCGGCGGCGGCGTGGAGGATATCCGGGGAAAAACCGCCGACCAGTTTATGAAGCCGGTTCTTGCCCGACAGTTCCAGGAAAGCGACGCTCGGGTGCTTTCGGAAAAACGGGAAGTCCGGGTGGAGAACCAGATTCCCCATCCCGACGGACTCCATACCTATTTGTCCGTCAAATTTCCCATCTGGGATGATGGCGGACGGATCACCGGGGTGGGGGGCATCTCCACCGACATCACGGCCGTAAAGAAGGCTCAGGAGCAACTCCGGCGATTGTCGGGCAGCATCATGGCCGATCAGGAGCAGGAACGCCGCGCCATAGCCAGAGAACTCCACGACGAACTGGGTCAAATGCTCACCGCCCTGCGGATGGAAGCGGTCTGGATCCGGAACCGGCTGAAAGATTCGGACCCCGGAGTGGCAACCCGGGCATCGGATCTGTGCGGGTTGATCGATAAGACCATCGGCGATGTACGCTCCATCGCCATTCGTTTGCGGCCGGGCATCCTGGACGATCTAGGTCTTGTGGACGCACTGGAATGGTACACGGACGATTTCGAGAAGCGGACCGGCATCACCTGCATCTTCGAACATCGAAACGTGGCGTCCGTGGACGCCGCCGTGGCCACCACGGCCTATCGCATCGTCCAGGAAGCATTGACCAACGTGGCGCGTCATGCCGATGCGAGAAATGTAGACGTTGTTTTAAAAGCAGATGACGGACGGCTGGATCTGACCGTGACGGACGACGGTTGCGGGTTCGACTTCGACGCCATATCCGAAGGGGACGGCCTGGGGCTGGCCGGCATGCGGGAACGGGCCGCCCTGGTGGGCGGACGCGCAGCGGTTCGATCCATGCCCGGGGAAGGGGTTCAAGTGTTGTTCGAGTTGACGCTGTCAAGGGAGCTGTAGATGATCAACGTGCTGCTGGCCGACGATCACCACATCGTCAGGGCCGGATTGAGTCGCATGGTGTCGGAAGCCGACGGGATCGAAGTGGTCGCAGAGGCCGCCGACGGGATGGAAGCGCTCCAAAAAGTTCGAAAGAGCCATCCTGACGTGGCGATCATCGATATTTCCATGCCGGGGATGGACGGCCTTGAGGTGGTGGCCCGCATCCGCGCGGAATTTCCCGGCCTGCCGGTCCTGATTCTGACCATGCATGAGGAGGAGCAGTACGTGGTCCGGGCCATCGAGGCGGGCGCCATGGGGTACGTCACCAAACAATCGGCGCCGGAGCAACTGGTGGAGGCCATTCGGAAGGTTCATTCGGGCGCCCGCTACCTGACGGAAGAGGTGTCGGAGATGCTGGCCCTGCGCGTCGCCAGGGGCGTCGTCGGCAAATCGCTTCTCGATTCGCTTTCCACCCGGGAACTCCAGGTGCTCCGTCGGCTGGCCAAGGGCCACACCAACCGCGAAATCGCCGGCGCCTACAACATCAGCATCAAAACCGTGGACACCTACCGGTTCCGGCTGTTGAAAAAGCTCAATCTGCGCAACAATGCGGAACTCTCCCGGTTCGCCATCCAGAACCACCTCATCGAACCCTGAGAGTGCGCGAGGGGTTTTTTTCTTGATTTCCCGCCCCGCCGTCGATAAAACCACCGCAGTTAAACCCTCCGGTCAACGGCCGGACGATCCAAACACTCCGAACACCCTGGACAAAGGACAAAAGCGACGTTCCGGAAAGGCTGCACATCCTATGAAAGTGTTTCAGGTCAAACAAGACGACGGCGTGTTCACCAAAGCCAATCTTCGGGTGGCCGTCAATCTCTTTATCACCCTCGTGGGCGTCCTCATGGTCCTCATCGGCCTCTATTTTTCCATCAAACTGTTCTATCGGATCTTCGACGCCCTGCTGTATCCCGAGCACATCCGGGAGCTGCTCATGGCCTGGTCCCAGACCATGGAATGGCATGCGCTGGCCTTCGATCTCCAGGGCAAAACCCTTTCCTTCGGCAAGAGCTTTTCCCTGATCGTGCTGGGCATCGGCGGGTTTCTCCTGGTCAGCATCGCCCTGGCGATGATCCGGACCGGCGCCCGGATCATCGCCTTTGCCACCGAAGAGCGGGAGGCCATCAAGGACATCCTCCAGTATTCTTTCGGCGAGTTGTGGGATTCCGTCCACAAAAAGGATGAGGAGATCGAAACACGGAGCCGGAAATGAACGCCAGGGAAATCTGGTCTTTTTTCAAAGAGATCTTTGACGAGCGGGGTCAGGACAAGGTTGCCCAGATCGCCGCGGCCCTGGCCTATTACGCCGCCTTTTCCCTTGCCCCCGGTGCTGGTCACCGCCATCGTCGTCGCCGGGGTCGTTTTCGGACAGGAGACGGTGGAGGGCCATCTGGTCGACCAGATCGGCGGGTTCGTGGGGGTGTGCCCGACGCCAAAGCGGCATGGAAAGACGTGATCATCGGCGCCCTTTTTACGGCGCTGCTGTTCACCATCGGCCAGTTTCTTCTGGGCCTCTACCTGGCCCGGGGCGCCTTTTCCTCCACCTATGGGGCCGCCGGCTCCTTTCTGGTCATCCTGCTCTGGGTCTATTATTCGGCCCAGATCCTTCTGCTCGGAGCGGAATTCACCCAGGTCTACGCCCGCCGCTACGGGTCCCGCATCCGTCCGTCCGACGAGGGAAAGGCGGCATCGTGACGGCGGAAAACGGCATGGCGACCTATCTCATCGCCATCACCCTGCTCACTCTCACCCCGGGGATGGACACGGTGCTGGTCATCCGGAACACGGCCCGGGGCGGTTTCAGGGACGGGGCCTTGAGCAGCCTCGGCATCTGCTCCGGGCTCCTGGTCCACGCGGCCATCTCGGCAGTGGGGGTTTCCGTGATCCTGCTCCAGTCGGCATGGGCGTTCCGGGGCTTGAAACTGGCCGGGGCCGCTTACCTGGTCTGGCTGGGCCTGGTCAGTTTAAAAAGCGCCGCAAAGGGCGGCGGAGCAATGGCGGTTCCGGCAGAGAGGACGTCCGCTGGGGCCGGCGCCCTGAGGTCTCTCCGGGAGGGATTTTTATCCAACATTCTGAACCCCAAAGCCGTGGTCTTCTACATGGCCTTCCTGCCCCAATTCATCGATCCGTCCCGGTCCGCCTTCGGCCAGTCCCTTTTCCTGGCCGGACTCCATTTCGCCATTGCCATGCCCTGGCAGTGCTTTCTGGCCGCCATGGTGGATCACGCCCAAACATGGGTCGCCCGGAAAGGGGTCCGACGCCTGATGGATTGCACCACCGGATCGATCATGATGGGCTTCGGCGTCAAATTGGCGTTGTGGCGATAGCAGGGATGATGCTCCGAACTTTGCGGGCCATCCTCTGCGCCCTGATCTGCATTGGCTGGGTTCTTCCGGCCGGCGCGTCGGCCCTGGAGGATGAACCCTTCAAAAAGCCGGCATGGGTCAGCCCGGTGGACCGGGACCATCTCCGGATTCTGTCGGCCCTGGGCGCCGACATCGACGGCATTTGGGGCGACGTCGTCCGAATCTATGGAACCGATGAGACCTTGGCCGCCCTCCGGGAACTGGGGTTCGCGGCGTCGCCCATTTCAGACGGCAGGAAAGCCCGGACCGCCGCCGGCTACCCCACGCCGGCGGACATCGGGAAAACCCTGTCGGAACTGGCCGCCCGCCACCCCGGCATCTGCAGGCTTCACTCCATCGGTCAATCCCCCCAGGGCCGTGACTTGTGGATGGTCCGGATCACCGACTCCCCCGAGATCGAAGAAGATGAGCCGGAAGTCCTTTTTGTGGGCGGCATCCACGGCGATGAACCGCCCGGGACGATCCTGTGCCTCCGCTTCATTTCGATGCTGTTGGAGAACTACGGCGCGGACGCCGCCCTCACGGAATGGGTGGACGAGACGGAGATATGGGTTTTGCCGTTGATGAATCCGGACGGATACGCCGCCGGCAGCCGGTACACCGCCAGAGGCGAGGACCTGAACCGAAGCTTTCCCGATCGAATCCGGGATGCCGTCAACACCCCCACGGGGCGCCCGATCGAGACCCGCCATCTCATGAATTGGGCCTTCGACCATTCCCCCGTACTGTCGATTTCTTTTCATACCGGCGCCCTGGTTGTCAATTATCCCTTTGATGCCGTTCCCGATCCCTACGCCGCCTATGCCGAATCACCGGACGACGCGCTGTTCATCGAGCAGTCGCGAACCTATGCATCCCGCAATCCGCCCATGTCCCAAAGCCCCTGGTTCCCCGGCGGCATCACCAACGGATTGGCCTGGTACGCCATTTACGGCGGGATGCAGGACTGGTTTTATGTCTGGCAGGGGTGCAACCAGTTAACGGTGGAGGCGTCGGATATAAAAACCCCGCCTTCCACCGCACTGGACGAATTATGGGAAGACAACCGGGATGCCATGCTGGCGTATCTGACATGGTCCCGCAGGGGCGTTCGCGGCCTGATCACGAACCGTCAGACGGGCGAGCCGGTGGCCGCGACGATCCGGGTTGCGGGCATCGACCACGATGTTTTCACTGATCCGGATGTAGGGGATTACCACCGGATGCTCCTGCCCGGCGTCTACGGCCTCGTCGTCCGGGCCGAAGGCTGTTACGAAGAGATGGTTTCCGACATCGTTGTGGGGGAGGGGCAGGCTGCCCGGGTGGATGTTTCCCTGGAGCCTCTGAAAAAAGGGGATGTGGACGGGGACAGGAAGGTGGGTCTGGCCGACGCGGTCCGGTCGCTTCAGGTCGCCGCCGGGATTTCCGTCGAGACGCTGCGGCGAGGGGCGGACGTGGACGGCGACGGGCGGATCGGATTGGCCGAGGCGCTCTTTGTGCTGAACGCCATCCAGTAAAAAAGTTTACCAGCTCGACAGAATGAAAAAAGGCCGGCGCCTGGAAACCCAGGTTCCGGCCTTTTTTTCTATGGTTTCAGGATACTTGCCTGTCGAAACAGGTTATCCCTTTCATGGGTCGTCAAACCGCCGGAGGACCCGGAGCATGGTCCGGGCGGTTGCCGTGCCCCCGTCCGCCTTCCTGCCAGTGATCGGAGACGCCGTCGTCGTCCTCGTCATCGAAAAGGGGGCCGTGCCAGGCGTTGGAACCGTCCTGGGCCCGGTCGCAGATGCCGTCCCCGTTTTCATCCACAAACTCATGGTCGGGCCCCTGGTGAGTCCCGAACTGGAAGATGTCGTTGACGCGGTCCTCGTTTTCATCGATGAACGGCATGCCTGCGTGGCGGTTGAACTGGCGCTGGCCCTTGTCCCAGTAATCACAGACGCCGTCGCCGTCTTTATCGACAAAACCGGGGCCGTGCCAGGTTTTGGAGCCGTCCTGGGCGAGGTCGCAGATGCCGTCTCCGTTTTCGTCCACAAACTCATGACCGTGAGGATCGTCGGCCGGATAGTGGGCGGCTTCTTCTGCGTAATCGTTGATGCCGTTTTCATTTTCGTCAAGAAACTTGGGGAGCACATCCGCAGTGCCGTCGTCATTCACATCGTCGCCAGGCCGCCATGGCGCCGGCGGACCCTCCCAGTCTTCGGGCATGTGCTCGCGCATGTGCTGCCGCGCCGCTTCAACGCCTCGCAGTCCCCGGCCCTGGCCGTTGCCGAAAACGCCGCGCTGGTTCAGTTCGTCAAAGACCCCCTGAACGTGGGCATCGACCTCGAAGGCGCCCACATCGATCCTGAAATGGACGGGTCTGCCGTTGAGGGCATCTTCGGCCTCCTGCGGAATCTGAATGCCGTTCTCAGGGTCGCCGTCTGCGTCGAGTCCCTGTAAAAACCGGGCCATGTTGGTGACGGCCCAGTCATCCACGTCGACGGCGCCATCAACGATATCCATGGGGGTCATATAGGGTTTTGCAGGTGCTTCGCCGAACTGCGCACTACCGAGAAAAAACCGCACCGTCTCCGTTTCCCGATACTGGAAGCGGCCTTCCGCATCGGTATAGCCCGACTCCGTTGGGGTTTCATATTCGAGCCCTTCCACGGGACTGTCGGCAAACACCCCCGTCAGCGTATCCGAACCCGCCGGGTCTCCTGACAAGTCGGACGAGTCGCTCCCGCCTCCACCGCCGCACCCGGCGATCAGCAATGCCATTATGCTCAAAAGCGCCACGCCATACATCAATTTGTTTTGTTCGCGATGTCTTTTCATGATTTCTCCTGATTGTCTTGTGGGTCAAGTTCTTATATTCAATCGGCTGTAAGAACGCCGTTATCCTCTGCCACCTCCCGGACCACCGCCTGGACCACCGCCTGGACCACCGCCTGGACCACCTCCCGGACCTCCGCCCGGACCTCCGCCCGGACCTCCGCCCGGACCTCCGCCCGGACCGCCGCCTGGCCCTCCTCCAGGCCCACCGCCCGGCCCACGGCCCAATCCGCTGCGTCCAGGACCACTGATGCCCCGCCCGGCTGGACTTCCCTGGCCCAGGCTTGCCGGGGCCCGTCCCTTGTCGATGTTGCCCGCGTAGCGATCCGCCATTTGACCGGGAACCGCATTGCGGGCATCCTCACTGAACGCCTTCGCCATGGCCGCCATGTCATTGGCTGCAAACCCCCGAGACAACGCACGACCCACCACATCGGCAGCCGCTTCGGACTGAACGCCCATTCGCGACATATCCCTTACTGCAGCGTAGCTCTCCCGGGCCAGGGCAGCCATATCGCCGGGCGCCGTTCCCCGCTTTGCAAGCCCCTGAGCGATGCGAGCGACATCAGCGGTTCGGAGCCCTGCGGCCATGGCGTCTGCAATGGCATCCCGAAGCGCCGAACGGATCTGCCCGGTCCCGGCGAACCGGGCCGCTGTTTTTTCGGCAGCAGCATATCGGGCGCGAACGGTTGCCATGGCGTGGACAACCCTGTCGGGCGTCACCCGCTTGGCCATGCCTTCGAAGGCTTTGTTGAGAACAGGTTCGACCGGCAATCCGCTCTGTTGCGCCGACAGTAGGACCGCATGGGCGTTCTGGATCGCTGTCGCCGGAAATCCGCCGGACTGCATGGCGCGTGTGACGTTCCGGACCTGCTCCGGTGCAATGCCCGCATCGATCAACTGCCGGGTCATGGCCTCCGCTTCTGCGGCCCGGACGATCACCGGGCCGGCAACGGCGAGCGCGCCCCCCAGCAGCAGGGTCGTCAACAGGATCTTTATCATGTTTGTCGATCGGTTCATCGATGCTCTCCTCAAAGCGCCGTCTGATCGTAAAACGCTGAGTCGGTCAAAAGGTTACATATCAGGTGCAAAAATACAGTTTGCCGCCCCGAAGTCATCGTTTTCCTTGTACTTGCATTCCGGAAGAAACACCTCGTTATCGATAAGGTAAAAATATCGAAATTCGACGCCGGCCGCTACCCGGTTCACCCAGACGTCGTCCTTTATGCGCCGGGCCGGGCGAGGTTGGAATCGATCCAGCGACGACAGAAAATAAACCTCCCGGGCATCCTCGTGTTTCAGGTAAACGATGACGCTGCCTCCCCGCTGGTCATAATAATGATAATGGGTCGCACACCCCCAGAGGGCGAGCAATGCGACCACCAGGAAAGCGCGCAACAGCGTCATACCGTCACCTCGACATGAAGAATCGAATTGAAGCCGCCGAAATCATCGGGTTCCCGGATCGGTATGGTCGGATCCGGCATCTGTTCCCGGCCGTCCAGGAGGTAGCTGAACCGATGTTCGCCCGGCGGAATATCGAGGACGAGTTCCCAGTATCCGCTCCGGCCGGCTTGTTTCATGGGCGCGGCCCGCCAGTCTGTGAAGGTGCCGGTAACGGCCACGTTCCGGGCTTCCGGTTGGTAGATAACGAACCGGTGCGTCAAATGGGTTGTTTCATTCCGGGGCAACCCTAAAAAAATCAGCAGAAGGGCCGCCGCCAGCCCCGCGGCAAGGGGCGCGGCCCATGGAAACCTGAAAAATCGCCGGCGTCGGGGGGAAATGGAAACCTTCGCCGCCGGCGCAGGCGCGCCCGGATCGGCCCGCAGAAGGTTTTCCTGGCGGAGCAATGCCACCGTCAATCGTTTGAATGCGTCATCCGCGTGGACCTGTTCCACAAAACCCATTTTCTGGTCAATGGTCATCTCGTCATCGATGAACAGGCTGATGATCTCATTCATCCGTTTCTCCTTTCCCCAGATGTTTCAGCAGTTTCATGCGGGCGCGGTGGACCCGGACTTTCACATTGGCTTCGGTTATGCCCAGTATCCCGGCGATCTCGCGGTAGCTCAGATCGCCGGTAACGGCCAGAGAGAGCGTCTCCCGCTCCTTTTCGCCAAGGGCGTCCATGGCGGCCGTCACCTGCCGGCATTTCTCCCGGACCAGGAGTCGATGCTCGGGGTTGTCCCGGTCGTCGCTTTCGGCATCATCCACCGGCGGCGCTTCTTTTCTGCGTCGTCGGCAGGCGTCTACAAAGGCGTTCCGGGCGATGGCATACAGCAGCGGCACGCTCCGGGGCCGATCATCGTAACGCTCCAGATACCGCGTAAAACTCTCCTGAAGCAGGTCCCGTGCCGTATAATACTCACCGGTCAGTCGCATCAGATAGGCGAACAGCTTGGCCTCGTGTTCTCTGTAGAATCGATCGTCCACATTCCTCTTTTTCGATTCGCCGTCGTTTCCTTCTCTCACTGAATAACGCAACCGGGGGACAGAGGTTACAACTTTTTTGGCGGGGTGTTTTTGGCGGGCGTTTTATGAAGAAACCGGAGGCATCACCCCGGAAGCCGGTTGGTTCCGGGGTGGTTCAGCGCCGTGCGGTCTATTTCATGCGGGCTGGGTCTTGGGAAGGGTGAACTGGAAAGTGCTCCCCTTGTCCAGTTCGCTTTCAGCTTCAATGCGTCCGCCGTTTTTTTCGACGAACTCCTTGCAGATTACCAGCCCCAGATGGGCGCCCTCCTTGCCGGTGATGCCGGGCTTTTTATACGCCCGGTCAATACGGAACAGCCCCGACAGGTTTTTTTCGCTCATCCCCACGCCGGTGTCCGAGATGGTGACCCTCTCGATGTCGTTCTCCGTCGTGTTGGAAATCGTCACGGCGCCGCCGCTCCGGGTGAAACGAACCGCATTGGACAGCAGGTTTTCGAAAATCACCCGGATCATGTCCGGATCGGCGTAAACCATCGCGCCCGGCTCGACGGTGTTGGTCAGCTCGATCTTTTTCCGCAACGCATCTTCCCTGAACGCCACCACCACCTCGGAGACGATTTCAAAAAGATCGACAGCGTCCGGCCGGAACGCGTACTTGCCCCGCTGGATGTCGGCCCAGGTTATGACCTGGTCCAGCATATGGATGGTATCCTGGGCGCTGCGATGGAGGCGTTTGGCGATGAACTCGATCTCTTTTTTGCTGAAAATGTCGAAGGACTCGGCCAACCGCCTGGATGGGCCGATCATGGTGTCGAAGACATGCTTCAGATCCAGGGCGATGATGGAAAGGAACCGGTCCTTCATGGCGTTGAGTTCAGCCAGTTCCCGCTTCTGGCGCTGGATGGTCAGCTGGGTGGTGAGACGGGCGAGCACCTCTTTCTGGCTGAAGGGTTTGGTGATGTAATCGACGGCGCCGAGATCGAAACCTTTCACCTTGTCCTCGGTATCGGAAAGGGCGGTCATGAAGATCACCGGCACGTCCCGCGTTTCGGGATCTTCCTTGAGACGACGGCAGGTGTCGAAGCCATCCATGCCCGGCATCATAATGTCCAGCAGGATGATATCCGGTTTGGCAAGAGCCGCCTGTCGCAGCGCCCCTTCCCCGCTTTTCGCGATCAAGGTCTTGAAATCCAGCTCATCGAGATAGTCAAGCAGGAGCTGCAGGTTCGTGGGGTTGTCATCCACCACCAGAATCGTTGCGGTCTCCGGTTTTCCTTGGCTCATCTTTGGTCCTCCATAAATTTTCCAATAAATTCCTGAAGCTCATCGACCATCAGGGCCTTTGCATAGTGATGCACCTTCTGGCCGAAAAGCGCGTGTTTTTCCGAGGCCGCCAACTTTTCGGCCCACTCCTGAATCCCTTTTACATCCCCTTTCATGGCCAATTCAAAAAGCAGATTCAGCTCCGGGGGCGGAGGGGGCATCCAGACATCTTCTTCGAGGGTGTCGTCATAGGCTTTATTCTCTTCCTGAGCGGTCTCTCCTTTGGTCGTCGCCCTCCCGTCCAATCCCACAACCGGCATCCTCAGGTTAAACCAGAAGCGGGCGCCTTCGCCTAACACGCTCTCGACATGGAGGCGGCTGTCCATCATATGAACCAGTCGGCTGGAGATGGCCAGCCCGAGGCCGGTGCCTTCCACGGTCTCCTTCCGGTTATCCGCCTGTTGAAAGGGTTTGAACAGCATCTTCAGTTTATCCGCCGGGATGCCGATGCCCGTATCCGCTACCACGAAGCGAATATCCGCCATCGGGATCAAGTTGTCACGGGTTTCCGCATCCACCGCAGCTCCGAACGTGATGCGCCCCGTTTCCGTATACTTGACCGCATTGCCGAGAAGATTCAACAGAATCTGACGAAGCCGGACCTCGTCTCCTCTCACGATTTCGGGCAGACTCGCATCGAATTCGACTTCGATGGAGAGCCCCTTGCTCTCCGCCTGGACCTGAATCATGTCTGAAATGTTTTCCAGAAGTCTGGGCAGCGAAAAATCCCGCAGGTGCAGATCCATTTTCCGCAATTCGATCTTGGACAGGTCCAGAATGTCGTTGATCACCATCAGCAGGTGTTCGCCGCTTCTGTGGATGATGTCGACGGCTTTGCTTTGTTTTCCAGTGAGGGTTTTGTCGCGTTTGAGAATCTGGGTATACCCCAGAATGCCATTCAACGGGGTCCGGAGTTCATGGCTCACGTTGGCAATGAATGCGCTCTTGGCCGCATTGGCCATTTCAGCCGCCTTCTCCGCTTTTCTGGCCGCCGCCTCAGCCCGCTGCCGCTCCTGGAGTTCCAGATTGAGGGCTTGATTGGCTTCGGTCAGCCCCTCGGTCCGCTGCCGGACGGTTCTTTCCAGCGCCGTGACGTTGCGGGTCAGCAGCAGCAGAACCGAAAATGTAAGGGCCGTAATGACCGTCACGCCGATGAGATCGCGCCTGAAATCCAGAGGCAGCCCGGAGCGCCCCACAATGGCCGACTCGGGCATGGAGACGCCGATGACCCAGGTGTCGCCTCCCACTTCGGCCGAAGTCCATGCGGCGTATTCCGACCCTCGTTCCGGTTGCCAGACGTACCAGTCCGCCCCCGAGACCGCTGCCGTCACCCCCCGAACAATCCCCTCGTAGTGGCGCGCGCCCTTTTCCGCCTGAAGCGCGAATATTTCCGAGATAGGTCGCGTCCGATAGGCGTCCGGAAAGTCTTTTCGCCCATTGTACACGACCTGGCGCCCGTCGTAAACCCATGGAATCCCGTGATCAAGCAGTGTCAGGGGGGCGATAAACCGCTGAACCGCCTCATCCATGGCCTCAGATCGGGGGATGTCCCCCTGGCCGCTCCGCACCGCCATCCAGGCTTCCACAGAGTGAGCCGCCTCCCGGACGAGCTGCATCTGGAGTTCCTGCCAGGAATTGATGGCAACCTGCTTGCGCCGATCATAGTGTTCGAATATGCCCCACCAGAGCAGCGAGGTGACAAGGGCGAGCAGACTCGCCATGACAGAGAGACGATCCATAACTTCGGGCAGACATCCTTTCCGGGCGGCGCAGGCCCGATCGTTTGTTTCTATCGGCCAACTGTTTCTATCAGTCAACAACGGAAACGATACTCACTCCCGCCATCTCGCACTTTATACCGATTCCGCCTTTTTTGCAATTCGCAGAGACGTTTTTAGATCGTTTTTACGTTAAATGCTCGCAAAACGCTCACAGGCGCGCCGATCCGGACCTGCGCCTGAGCGAATATCTGCTTCCAAACCCTTGTGCAGTATGATATGGCAGAAAATTTATGATACCACAAGAAAAAGTTCCGCACCCATGCCTTCCCGGAAAATGATCTCCATCCGCTCGAAAAAAAAGAGAATCGCTCTCTGGGCGGTCACCCCCGGAGGGGGGCGGATCGCCGCCGAGATCGCCAAGCGCTGCCCCGACGCCGATCTCCATCTGTCGGCATCCCTGTCTTCGCCTGAGAAAAACGCCCGGCAATTCAACCGGTTGTCCGAGAGGATGCCGCAGTGCTTCCACGATTACGGCGGCCATGTCTTCATCATGTCCACGGGCATCGTGGTCCGGGTAATTGCGCCGCTCATCCGGCACAAGACGACGGATCCGGCTGTGGTGGTGATGGACGAAGCGGGCCGGCACGCGGTCAGTCTGCTTTCGGGACACATCGGCGGCGCCAATGCCCTGGCCCGCAGGATCGCCGCCATGATCGGAGCCGTTCCCGTCATCACCACCGCGACCGACGCTACAGGGGCGCCGGCCGTCGACGCCATCGCCGTGGAAGCCGGCCTTTTCATCGAAAATCCGGACGCCATCAAAGGGGTCAACATGGCGCTGCTGACGCGCGAACCCCTTCCGATCCACGATCCACACGGGCTTATCCGGAAAGCGTTGCCCCGGCCCGAGGCCCGCTTTTCTCCTTGCCAGGACCGCCCCGGCGTCTATGTAGATGATCTACTGGTTGACCTTTCGCCCCGAATCCTGATATTGCGTCCCCGTTGGCTGACGGCGGGCATGGGATGCAACCGGAATACGCCTGCCCGCGAGATGCGATCGCTGCTCCTGGAAACCCTGGCAGCGCACCGTCTCTCCCCCGCCAGCCTGGAACGGATCGCCTCCATCGACGCCAAACGGGACGAAAGCGGGCTTCTTGCCCTGGGCGAACAATTGGGACTGCCCATCGATTTCTTCGACCGGAACCGGCTCGAACAGGCAGAAGGCGTACGGACGCCGTCTGCGATGGTGGCAAAACATATGGGGACACCAAGCGTATGCGAAGCAGCAGCGATACTGGCATCGGGCAACGGAACCCTGATCGTGCCGAAACAGCGGACCCGGAACGTGACGGTGGCCATCGCCAGAAGAGATTGTTCATTGTCGGCATCGGCCCCGGAAGCCTCGACCACCTGTCCATACGGGCGCGACAGGTCCTGACATCCGTGGAGACGGTGGTCGGCTATACGACCTACATCGAACTGATCCGACCCCTGGTATCGGAAAAAGAAATCGTCAGCACGGGCATGACCCGGGAAATTCAACGGGTGGAACGGGCCATCGAGATCGCCCTGGAAGGAACCGCCTGCGCCATCGTCTCCAGCGGCGACGCCGGCATTTACGCCATGGCGGGACTCGCTCTGGAACTCTGCCGCAGCCGGGGGATTTCGCTCATTTCCGCACAAAGGCCTAAGGCCGATGGGACCGACGCGAAAAGGCCCGAAGCCGGCCTGATGATCGAGGTCGTTCCCGGAATCCCCGCCCTGTGCGCCGGGGCGGCCCTTCTGGGAGCGCCGCTGACCCATGATTTCGCGACCATCAGCTTAAGCGACCTCCTCACCCCGTGGGAGACCATCGAAGCACGGCTCGAGGCGGCGGCAAAAGCAGATTTCGTCATCGTTCTCTACAACCCCAAGAGCAAAAAGCGGGACTGGCAGCTCAAAAGGGCCCAGGAAATCATTCTTCGCCATCGACCTCCCGACACGCCCACAGGCATCGTCACCGGGGCCATGCGGGAGGACCAGGCCGTCGGATTAATTTCACTCGAGGAGCTGGACCGGGCGCCGGTGGGAATGCAGACCACTGTTTTCATAGGGAATTCCGCTACCCGCGCCTACGAAGAGTTCATGATTACCCCCCGGGGGTACGGGAAAAAATACCGGTTGTCTGAATGACATCAAACTCGTCCCACAGGCGTATTGAATGAAAGATAAGCATCCATGAAAGGCTATGTTCAAGTCTATACAGGAGACAGCAAGGAAGCCAATCCGGAGATAGGTTTGTGTCTCCGGGCGGCCGGCGCCGGCCTCAAAGTGCTGATTGCCCGGTTTTTCAAAAAAGGTGAAGACAGCATGATCAAGGCGCTGGAACGGTTTTCCGGTCAGATCTCAGTAGAAGATTATTGCACGGATTATTTTGTGAAAGGCTCTCCCTCAGAAGAGGACCTCGCAGCGGCCCGGCAGGGGATGAACCGTATCCGCCTGGCCGTATGCAGTCGCCGCTACGACATGGTGATCATCCAGGAGGGTAATGCGGTTGTCCATTGCGGTCTTTTATCCGCAGAAGCTTTTCTGGAAATCATCCGGGACCGACCCGCGTCGGTGGAATTGGTGATCACCGGTCAGGGGGCCGACCCGCGCATCATCGAAGCGGCCGACCTGGTCACCGAGATAACCGAACTGAAACACCAGCCCAAGCGAGGTGCGCGTGCCAGAACCGGAATCGAAAAATAGAGCCTCTTGCGTGGCCGTCCTGGGGACCGGCTCGGATGTGGGCAAGAGCATCGTGACCACCGCTCTTTGCCGGTTGTTTGCCAATCGGGGGATGCGCACGGCGCCGTTCAAGGCCCAGAATATGTCCAACAACTCCGGCGTCACCCCCGAAGGGCTGGAAATGGGCCGGGCCCAGATCGTCCAGGCCGAAGCGTCCCGGGTCCCGCCCCATGTGAACATGAATCCGATTCTGCTCAAACCCACCAGCGACATCGGCGCCCAGGTGGTCCTGCTGGGAAAGGTTCTGGAAAACAGCACCGCCGCGGATTACCATACCCGGAAAGAACACCTGTTTTTTACAGCCTGTTCTGCTCTGGACCGCTTGCGGGACCGATACGATCTCATTTTCATGGAAGGGGCCGGCTCCTGCGCCGAGGTCAACCTCATGCCCGGCGACATCGTCAACCTCCGCATGGCCGATTACGCCGAAGCGCCGGTGATTCTGGTGGCGGACATCCATCGCGGCGGCGTCTTCGCCCAACTGGTGGGGACGCTGGCCTGTCTCCCGCCCGAACAGCAAGACCACATCGCCGGCTTTATCATCAATCGGTTCCGGGGGGACATCGCCCTGTTCAAAGACGGGGTGGAATGGATCGAAAACAAGACCGGCAAACCGGTCTTCGGCGTCCTTCCCTGGTATTCCGATTTTCAGATCGAGGCCGAAGATTCGGTGGTCATCGAAACCCCGGACCGGGACCGGCCTTCCGACGACGGCCGCCCCGCCATCGCCGTCATCCGGATCCCCCATATTTCCAATTTCACAGATATCGATCCCCTGGCGGCTCTCAAGGATCTGGCGGTCTGCTTTCTGGAAAAACCGAGAGATCTGGGCGCTTTTCGGGCCGTCATCCTGCCGGGCTCTAAAAACACCCGGTGGGATCTGGACTGGCTCAAGGAGACCGGGTGGGCCGATCGTCTGAAATCCTTTGTCAAGGCAGGAGGCCATGTGCTGGGCATCTGCGGCGGGTACCAGCTGATGGGCCGGACCATCCATGATCCCGAGGGGCTCGAAGGCATTCCCGGCGCTTCCGAAGGGCTCGGCCTCTTGCCGGTGGAAACAGTGCTCAAAGCCCCCAAGACCACCACCCTGACCCGGTTCACCTGGCATAAATGCCGGGGGGCCGGATACGAAATTCATATGGGGCAGACCCGGCGGCTGGCCGGCGACCCCCTGTTCCGGATCTCCGAGCGGAACAGCGCGGCCTGCCGGGACGACGACGGGTGCGTGGCCGACGATTCCCGGATCATAGGCACCTACATCCACGGGCTTTTCGATGCACCCGGCATCACCCGCCGATGGCTGAAAAGCATCGGCCTGCCGGATGTCAAGGTTTCCAGAACCGAAGGACTGGCCGCCCGGGACAAAGCCTACGATCAACTGGCCGCCCATTTTGAAGCCCATGTGGATGTTGAGCGATTGTCATCGCATATTCAGGGACTTTCGACATATAAGGATCCGTCATGACCGACATCGCCTTCGTCCTCGGCGGCTGCCGCAGCGGCAAGAGCCGCCACGCCCTCCTGCTCGCCGAATCGTCCGCCGCGAGCCGTAAAATCTTCGTGGCCACCTGCACCCCCCATGACGACGAGATGCGGACTCGGGTCGCCAACCACCAGAAAGAGCGGGGCCGGGGATGGGAGACGATAGAAATCCCCCGAGCCCTGGCAGAAACGGTCGCCGATCAGAGCCGACCCGAAAGCCTTCTCCTGATCGACTGTCTGACCTTGTGGGCGAGCAACCTCCTGCTCGCTTCCGATGACCCGGATTGCCTGACCGAACCTCTGGACGGATTGATCTCGGCGTTGAAAACCGCCCCAGGCCCCGTCATTCTCGTCTCCAATGAAGTGGGAACCGGCATCGTGCCGGAAAACCGGCTGGCCCGTCTTTACCGGGATTTAGTGGGGCGCGTCAACCAGACCGTGGCCGCAAGCGCCGACCGGGTGATCTGGATGGTGGCGGGGATACCGGTGACCATTAAAGGGGCCCGATGAACCACCTGATCGCCGCTGTGCAATTCATCACCGCCCTTCCAATCAAAAAGAACGTCCCGTTCGCGCCCAACCGGATGATCCCTTTTTTTCCCGTCGTGGGACTGATCCTCGGAGGGGGCCTGATCCTGTTCGACATGGCCGCCGGCATGATCCTGCCCAGATCCGCGGTTTCCCTGTTGGACGTGATCCTGCTCCTTTTCTTGACCGGCGCCTTCCACATCGACGGCCTGGGAGACACCGCCGACGGCCTGTACGGCTGCCGCTCGAGGGAGGCGGCTCTTGCAATTATGAAAGACAGCCGGGTCGGGGCCATGGGCCTGGTGGCGGTCTGGTGCGGGCTCAGCGTCAAATGGGCTGGAATCGCGGGGTTGTCGGATCACCGCCTTCTGTTGCTCCTGATCATTCCCGCCTATGCCCGGGGGGCGATGCTCTTCGGATTCCGGTTCCTGCCCTACGGCCGCCCGGATGGGACCGGCCGCGTCTTTTTCGACGCGCCCCTCCGGTGGATCGACTTCCGGTGGCTGCTCGCGCCGGTCTTTCTCTCCCTTTTCGCGGGATGGCGCGGGGCGGTGATCAACATCGTTTTTCTGGCCCTCACCTGGGCGTTGCTGGTTTTTTACCGACGCCGGATGGGCTGCATCACCGGCGACATGCTGGGGGCCATGTGCGAGATTACGGAATCGGCGCTCTTTTTGGCCGCGTCCGCGACGTTGTGGGGAGGCGCGCAATGATCCGGGGACATGGCGGCAACATCCACGAACTGGCCCGGGAACTGGGTTGCGATCCCGGCGACATCATCGACATGAGTTCCAACGTCAACCCCCTGGGCCCGCCGGAAGGGCTCGTCGATCATCTGCGGGAGCATCTGGACGCGATCACTTCCCTTCCCCAGGTGGACGCCGCCGGGATCATCCGATCCTTCGCCGCGCATCACGGCCTTCCGGAAGACCGCATCCTGGCGGGCAACGGCACCACCGAGTTCATCTATGCCCTCCCCCTGGCCCTGCAAAGCCGCCGCGCCCTGATCCTCGGCCCCACCTATGCGGACTATGGCGACGCCTGCGCCATGCACGACGTCCCCGCCGCGTTTCTCATCGCCGACGAAAACCGGAATTTCGCACCGGACGTCGAGGCGGCGGTCCGGATGGCGGACAACGCCGACACGGTCTTTATCTGCAACCCGAATAATCCCACCGGCGCCTTCATTCCCGCCGACGATCTCGCGGGGCTTTGCCGGTCCCGCCCGAACGCGCTTTTCATCATAGACGAGTCCTATCTCCCCTTTGTCGACGACGGTGAATCCCATACCCTGGCGAACCGGGATCTTCCCAACGCCATCGTCCTCAACTCCATGTCGAAGATCTTTCGCGTGCCGGGCCTCCGGATCGGATTCCTGACCGGGCCGCCTCCGATCATCGACCGTATCGGCCGCTACGCCCTGCCCTGGAGCGTCAACGCCCTGGCCCAGGCGGCGGTGGCGTTTCTCATGGATAACCCCGATGCGCAAGCCGAATTTATCCGGGGGACCCGGGAGACGCTGGCGGCGGAACGGCGGGAATTCGAGTCGGCCCTGTCCGCAATGCCGTCGATCCAATCGTTTCCCACCCAGACCTCGTTCATCCTCCTTCGACTGAACGGCGGACTGACCGCCGAAGGGGTGTGCGGCAGGCTGGCCCGGCGGCGGATCCTCATCCGCGACTGCTCAAACTTCAAGGGGCTTTCGGACCGGCACATCCGAATTTCATTGAAAACCGGCGGCACAAATCGTGTGGTGCTGGAAGCGTTGCACGACATCATCCGGACCGGCGCCGACCGCGTCCCGGAGAAACCGCGCCCATGAAATACCCAATGGCCCCGGCCTTGGATGCTCAAGCCCAAACAGATCTCTTGAGGTTCCGCTCGCGCCAAAGATAGAATCGGCGACCGTGCCCGCCGATGAAATCGCCCTACCCTTTCTTCAGATTAATCAGGTCCTTTCAGTCGGGAAGCAAGGAAAACGGATCGAACGTTCTCCCATGGTGGAATGTCGCTTGACACACAGGCGATAGTCAGCATATGGTAAACCCATATAAAAATCAGATTTTTTATGGGTTTCTATCGAGAGGAGACGACACCGTTATGACAATGCTCAAAAAAACCGTGGAACTGGATCAAGACGCTATTGATCGCATCAAAACCGCCCTGAACGTCAAAACTGAAAAAGAGGCCATCAACAGGGTTTTAAGGGAATTCGACACCGACATTCTGCTGGCGGACATCACGTTTAAGGACGCCGGTTCATTTGACTTTGAAACGATTTTCGAAGACTGATTTTGAAAAGAAAAATCGTCATCGACACCAACGTCTACATCGATATTTTCAATAAGGGCCGGCATGAATCGCTGAAGAACCCAAGCGAGTACCTGGTTTTTCTGGCCTATCCCGTGTTGCACGAATTATGGATCGGGGCGAAAAACCCAGCGGAGATCAAACACCTCTCGGCATTTCAGGACCGGTTCCTCCGTCTGAAACGTTTGATTTCGCCCTCGACCGCCACACTGGTCGCCATGGGGCCGATCTGCCGTAAACTTCGCAAGTCAGGCAAACTCGATCCAGCACACCCAAAGCATTATAACGATATCGCAATCACAATTCTCGCCCGTCAAATCGGCGCCATGGTGATTACCAAAAATATCAGTGATTTTGAAATGATCCAGACGGCAGTAAACTTTGAGTTTCAATCGCCCTGAAGGTCGCACATCCGGATGCCCATCCTGGACGCCCCCCAGACCATATCCTTCCTCCTGATGCCCGGATTTTCCATGCTGGGACTAATTTCAGCGGTGGAGCCCTTGCGGGTGGCCAATCGATTTGGAGGGGATCTATATGAATGGCGGTTTCTGACGCCCGGCGGCGGGCCGGCCGCCGCCAGCAACAACATGCGGTTCGTCCCGGAGGGCTGCCTCTATCAGGTGAGAGTGGACGGCCCATTGTTCGTCTGCGCGGGATACGATCCGGAGGCGACCCTGGACGACCGGCTGCGGGTCCGGCTTCGCCGGGTCGCGGCGGCGGGAGGGATCGTGGGCGGGATCGACACCGGCAGCGTGGTCCTCGCGCGGGCCGGGCTGCTGGACGGGCATCGGGCCACGGTCCACTGGGAAAGCCTGGCCGCGTTTCGCGAAACGTTTCCGGATGTGAAGGTGAAGGGATATCTGTTTGAAATCGACCGGAACCGGCACACCTGCTCGGGCGGCACGTCAGCCATTGATCTGATGCTCCACATGATCGCCGACCAGCACGGGGATATGCTGGCCGTCCGGATCTCGGAACAGTTCATCCACCAGCGGATCCGGGGCGTCGGGGAGGGGCAGCGAATGGAGCCGGTGCTTCGATACGGCGTCCATCATCCCAAACTGCTCAGGATTCTGGTGCTGATGGAACGGAACATCGAAATTCCGTTGCCTGTATCGGAAATCGCCCGGTTCGCGGGGATTTCCGAGCGGCAGATGCACCGGCTATTTCATGAAAAACTGGGCGAATCGCCGTCCCGGTTCTACCTAGTCATCCGGCTGGAGCGGGCGGCCCAGCTTCTGGCCCAGTCGGATCTCTCCGTGGTGGAGATCGCCTATGCCTGCGGGTTCAGCTCAGGGAGCCACCTTTCCACCCGCTTCAAGGGCCGTTTCGGACAATCCCCGAGGGCTTTCCGCCGGGATTCCGCCCTGGATTATGGCTCGGAGGCCGGCGGATCCGGGACCTG
>JAABTD010000019.1 GCA_011390065.1 Desulfobacteraceae bacterium | reverse complement strand
CCAACGCCATCGTCCAGGATCAGAATCCGGCGGTCGGCATGATCGTTTCGGCCGGGCCGGGGATCGATCCTGAAGCCTTTCGCACCCATGGACACTATTATGCGGCGTCCGGGGCCATCGATCATCGGGGCCGGGAGGTTCGGGGGGTGGACCCCGGCGAGATCACGGCCATTGCCGAAAAATTCAAGGCGGCCGGAATCCGGAACATCGGCATCGTCTCCAAGTTTTCCACCCGAAATCCCGCTCACGAGCAGCAGATCCACGACCTCCTGAAGGATGATTTCGGCAAGATCTTCATGGGGCATCAGGTCTCCGGAAGCCTCAATTTTCCCCGGCGGATCGCCACCACTTATCTCAATGCCGCCGTGCGTCCCATACACAAGCAGTTCTATGAGGCGGTTCAGCGTTCCCTGGAACACAAGGGGTTCAACTTTCCCATCTATGTACTCAAGGCCGACGGCGGCACCATGAGCTTCGGGGCGTCGCTGGATTTTCCGGCCCAATCCATCCTTTCCGGTCCGGCGGCCTCGGTCATGGGGGCCATCGCCTTTGCGCCGCAAAAAGGGGAATGCCTCGTGTTCGACATTGGCGGCACCACGACCGATATGGCGATTCTGGTGGACGGGGCCCCTCTTCTGGATCCCCTGGGCATCGCCCTGGGGCCTTACAAGACCCTGATCCGGTCCCTGGAGACGCTCTCCATCGGCGTGGGCGGCGACAGCGAAGTGGCGGTGATCGACGGCGCGCTCCGGGTAGGCCCCCGGCGCCTCGGACCTGCCATGGCCTTTGGCGGCCCCGGTCCGACGCCCACCGACGCCCTGTTTGTTCTGAACAAGATGACGGACGGCGACCGGGATCGGGCACTGGAAGGGATCGCGGTGATCGGATCGGCTCTGGGGATCGCTCCGGAAGCGGCCGCTGAGGCGA
>JAABTD010000018.1 GCA_011390065.1 Desulfobacteraceae bacterium | reverse complement strand
ATCTTCGATGCGGCGTGCCGCCAGATCCTGGCGACGGCCAAGGCCATGGTCGACAACGTCAACAGCAAACCGGTTTACACCATCCATGAACTCAAGGAAGGGTTGACGGTCCACCCTCGGGAGATTCTGATTCTGGGCGGTCCCGCCCCCTATTTTGTGGAGCGGCTCGGCGAGTTGTCCGATTTCAGCGTCCGGGTCGTTCCCCGATGGCCGGTGGCCAATGCCATCGGCGCGGGATTGGCCCGGACCACCTGCGAAGTCACCCTGTTCGCGGACACCCAACAGGGGGTGGCCACAGCCCCCGAGGAAGGGTTTGCGGCGCCTGCCGGCAAAACATACGACAGGAAGTCGGCGGTTTCCCAGGCGGAGAAGCTGTTGCGGGAAAAGGCGCTGAAAATGGGCGCCGGCGATGAGGATCTGGAGACGGAGGTCGTCGAAGAGATGCAGTTCAACATGGTCAAGGGTTTTTACACTGTGGGCCGGAATATCCGGGTTCGCGTTCAGGTCAAGCCGGGCCTCATACGCGGATGGCAGGCCATCACCCGGAGACTATCGGCGGCCCCGTCCTGACGAGGCGTCGACCCGGGGAAGGGTCTCTTCATAAAAATGGATGGATCCGCCGCCGCCGGCATTCCTGTCGCTCTGCCGGCGTTTGCCGCGTCGCATGGCGGCATCCGCTTTCCTGATCAGGATCTCCCCGTCCCGGCCGTCCCAGGGAAAGAGGCTGACCCCGATGCTCGGCGTAATGAAATCAATGGAGACGTCCCGGAGTTCATAGGGCAGTGAAAGCGTGTTGAGCAGATTGGCGGCGGCCAGTTCCGGATAGAGATCCACCGGATTGTTTAAAATCACGGCAAACTCGTCTCCGCCAAGCCGGCAGACAATGTCGGTGTTCCGCAGGGACCTGCAAAGCCGTTTTCCGACCTCTTGAAGCAGCGCGTCGCCGGCCTCGTGCCCCCAGGCGTCGTTGACCTCTTTGAACCGGTTCAGGTCGATGTAAAAGACCGCCCGCTCCATATCGTACCGTATCGCATAGGCCAGCGATTCATCCAGCCGTTCCAGAAACGATCTCCGGTTGAACAAACCGGTCAGAGGATCATGATAGGCCAGGCGGGCCAGTTCTTCCTGGGAGGCTTTCCGCTCTGAGATGTCCCGGATCGTCCAAAGAATCTCCATAGGTTTCCCGACGGCGTCCCTTAAGAACCGGAAGGTCGTCTCGGTCGAGAGAATGTTGCCGTCTTTATGCCGCATCCTCAGTTCCAGGGTCCGGCTGCGACGGGGATCTGCGGTCCCCCGGGCTTCGAGGGTCAGTTCCTCGGCGATGGCGCGGGTGGCCGCCTTCAGGGATTCCGGGCTCAGGATGTCGCCCAGGGTCTGCTCCAGGGTTTCTTCGACGGTCCAGCCCCTCAGTTTTTTCACCGACGGGCTGGCAAAGGTGATGCGGCTTTCCAGTGAAAGGGTCTCGATCACGTCAGTGGTGTTTTCGGCGATCAGTCGGTATTCTCGCTGGATGCGCCGGAGGGCGGCCGCCGCTTTCTTCTGTTCGGTGACGTCCCGGGCGATCCCTTTGAAGCCAATGGGACGGCCGTTCGGGTTTCGCCTCAGGGATGCGGCGATCTCGAGGGTCCGCCGGGCGCCGTCCTTGCGGATGAACTCGCAATCTGAGATTTTTTCTGACCGGCCCGTCTGGAACACGCTGCTGAAGACCCGGAACATGCGGCCGACCGTTTCCGGGGTGGCGTGTTCCCGGTAGTGCATTCCCTTGAGCTGGTCGGCACGGCGCCCTGCGACGTCGCACATGGCTGAGTTGAAAAAGGTGATGTAACCGCTCAGATTCACCTCGAAATAGCCTTCCTCGATCTCTTCGAGAATGCTGCCGTATTTCTCGTTGTTCCGCCGCAGGGCCTCCTCCACCCGTTTTTGTTCCTTGATCGCCCCGTTGAGTTTGGCGCGGCAACGCGACAGCTCGGCTTCCAGTTCCCGGATGCGTCCCTCATGCGCCTGGTTGTTGGATATCGCTGACATCATCCCACTCCAATTTTTTGAAATATATTATAAAAATTCGGATTTACCGGCGACAGCCTTTTATTCGACAAAAATGCTTGCTTGTGTTAATTATACCCTGATTTTACGGGCGCCATCAGATTATTTTCATCGTACTTATAGGATTTTTCATGGCAAAGAAAGCGCATTTTGATCGGATTCAAAAGGGGGTGGCCGCCTGGAATGACTGGCGGCGAGAGGCCCCGGGGGAGCGGCCGGAGCTTTCCAGCGCGGTGCTCAGCTTTGGTGAATTGGCGGGCGGCGACCTTTCATGCGCGAACCTGTGGGAAGCCAACCTGAAAAAGGCCGACCTGAAAGATGCGAATTTGAAGGGCGCTGAACTCTCCTTTGCCAATCTTTCCGAGGCCGATCTATCCGGGGCGGATCTTTCCGGGGCCAACCTTACCGAAGTGGACCTCTCCGGCGCGATTCTCCGGGGCGCGATTCTCCGGGGCGTCAATGGATGGGGAGGGCTGCTGAAAGGAGCGGATTTGACGGATGCTGATCTGACGGATGCGGATCTTTCCGACGCAAATCTCGGTCAAACGCGCCTGGAACGAACGCGGCTGGTCAACACCGTGCTGGGCAAGGCGGATCTGAGCGGGGCGGTGCTGTCGGATGCCCTCATCAGCAAGGTGGATTTGAGCCGGGTCAGGGGACTTCAGTCGGTGATCCATGAAACCCCATCAATGGTGACCACGGATGTTCTCGCCAGGGGAGCGCCGGCGGATTTCCTGCAGAAGGCCGGGATTTCATCCGCCTTTCTGCAGGCGATAAAGAAGGGGGCCGGCGATCCGCCTGCACCCCCGGAGAAGGGAGTGGCCGGGCCCGCCGTGCGGTCTCTGCTGATCGATCGGTCCGGCGCCAATCGATTTTCCGATGGGATTTATACCATCATCACCGAGAACAATTGCCCGCTGTACGAGGCAGCCGACCGGTTCGGATTGCGCGGAAACGGGCTGTCGGTTCCGCCGGAAAAGGCCGCATGCGTCATTCTGGTTGCCGACATTTTGGATCTGCTGCGGCGGACCGGCGGCAAGGACAGCCAGGGACTGACCTTTCGATGCAGCGGATGCGCTGGCCGAATCCGTCTGGTTCGGGGCGATGCGAACGCCATTCCTGGCGAGGGCAAACTGAGCCGGGAAATGGAGGGAATGATCAAGCTCCTCAAGAGTTTCCCCATGTTCAAGCGGCTGGGATTCCAGGATATCCAGTACTGCCTTGCCTTTCTGCGTTTTGGGAAATACCAGAAGGGCGATGTGTTGCTGAAAAAGGGGGAATCCGGCCGGTACCTGTACATCATTCTCTCCGGGCAGGCGGAAGTGGTGGGGGATGGGGATGTCAGCATCGCCATCATGGGTCAGGGGGAGGTTTTCGGCGAAATGAGTCTGCTCAGCGGCCGGCCGGTGGGCGCCGCCATCCGGGTGGTGGAACCCTCCCGAATCCTCTATCTCCAGGCGTCGGATTTCCGGCACTTGCTCTTGAAATTTCCATCCCTTCAACTCTATTTCAACCGGCTGTTGGTGGAGCGCCTGTCGGAGATTCATGATGTCCGCTCCAGGGAGTTGGCGTCCGGAGTGGTGGGAAAGCTTTCGGACATGCCCCCGGCGGAACTCCTGCAGACGCTGAACATCAATCAGAAGACCGGGGTGCTGCGCCTCAAAGCTGCTGGAGCGACGGCAACGGTCTCTTTCCGGGACGGCGTTCTGGTCGATGCAAAATATGGCGCGCTCTCCGGCAAGGCGGCGTTTTATGAAATTCTGAAGGAGACGGACGGGCGCTTTAAGTTTATCCCCGGCCTCTCTGAAGAGGAGATGGCGGCTGACGAAATGGATGATTTCATGGGGATGTTGATGGAGGGGTTAAAGCGGATCGATGAAGCCGGCTGCGCTGAGGAGAGGACCCTGTGAACTCATGCGAAGGTAAAAAAAGATGATGCGGTTTTTCAGAAAGAGGGCCAAAAAGCCGGGCCTGCCGCCCGGCACGATGGTCCACACCGGAGAGGCCACGACCCAGGCGGTGTCGGTGTCCTGCATCCATTACAACGATAAGGAGATGGAGACGGTTTCTGGAAAGGCGGTCACGGAAGAGATCCGGGTCCGACATCCCGATAAAATCGCCTGGATCAATGTGGATGGCATCCACCGTGTGGAGATCATCGAACGCATTGGTGAAGTCCTTGACATCCATCCGCTTACTCTGGAGGATGTGGTCAACATCGGTCAGAATCCCAAGCTGGAGAACTACGATGCCTATCTGTTCATTGTCCTGAAGATGCTTTATCTGGACGAGGCCCACGATGAGGTCCGGGCGGAGCAGGTGAGCCTGGTTTTAGGGGAGGGCTTTCTCCTTTCCTTCCAGGAAACGCCCACCGACGTGTTTGATGCGGTCCGGGAGCGCCTCCGGAAAGGGACAGGGCGCATCCGGAAGTCGGGCGCGGATTATCTGGCCTATGCTTTGATGGACGCCATGGTGGATCATTATTTTCTGATCCTGGAGATTTTCGCGGAAAGGATGGAGTCTCTGGAGGATGAACTGCTGGACCGGCCCGGGCCCGACGCCATGGCCCGGATCCACGAAATGAAGCGGGAGATGATTTTTTTGCGGCGGCAAATCTGGCCGCTCAAGGAGATCCTGGGACAGATGAAAAAAACCGGCCCGCCGCTGGTCAAGAAAACCACCCACGTCTATCTCAGCGATGTGCTGGATCACACCGCTCAGGTGGTCGACGCCATCGCCTCGTTCCGGGACATTCTGACGGGAATGCTTGACCTGTATCTGTCCACCGTCAGCAACCGGATGAACGAGGTGATGAAGGTGCTGACCATCATCTCCACCCTGTTTATCCCCCTCACGTTTCTGGCGGGCGTCTACGGGATGAATTTTAAGTATATGCCGGAACTGGAGTGGCGATGGGGCTATTTCGGCCTCCTGGGCGTCATGGCGGTTGTCGCGCTGCTGATGCTGCTTTTTTTCAAGCGGAAGAAATGGCTGTGAATTGCCGAAAAATTGGAGAACCGCCTTGTTTTATGCTGAAGTGATGTGATATTAAAGCGCTTTTACGCGATCTATTTCCGAATAAAGGAGCCTTCGATGTTTTTCCCGAGCATCAGCGAGTTCAAGACGTTTCCGGACAGCGTTAAATACGGCATCCTCTTCATGCTGGGAGGGTGGATCTGGTTTTATATCGCAATGTACACGACGCTGATGAAAGGCAACGTCTCCCCTCGCTACCTTATTGGCATTGCCGTCTGTGTGGTGGTGCTTCGCATCAACAACATCGGGCGGGTTCTATGCCTCCTGGCCCAGGTGATGATCATGTTCCAGATGGTGATGCCGACCATCGTTTATTTTCAGGCGGGCAACGCGTTCCACGGCGCCATGTCGGGGTTGATCGTGGTGCTGTTCGGGGCGTCATCTTATTTTTTGTTTGTCAAGGAATCAGCGGATTTTTTCAAGGCGCGCCAAAAAAAGATCAAGGGCGCCGCCGACAGAAAATCAAAAGATCTTAAACCGGAAGATATGGACCCTCATGCGCTTCTCGGGGTTAAACCAGGAGCGTCCGCCGGTGAAATCCGGGCCGCCTACCAGCGGATGGAGCGCCATTACAACCCTAAGAAGGTTGCCGATAAAGGCGCCGCCTACAAAGAACTGGCCGAAAAACGCTTCAAGGCGATCCAGGAGGCTTACGAAATCCTGTTGCCCGGAAAATCAAAGACCAAAAGCCGATGAAACCGTCTATCCCTACATTTTGCATAAGGAGATGATTGCTTCCATGGAAAAGAATTTGGAGCCCAAGACCGTAACGTGCCGATGCGGCAACCCCATCGTAATGACAGAGGAGTCGGATTGGTGCACCAAATGCGTCCGGAAGGTATACTACCATGAAAAGGAACAGCGCAGCCACCGATGGGACAATATGTATATTTTCGGGGTCATCGTGGTGGTGATTACTTTTCTGGCCTATGTCTTTCTGGAACTCATCGTGACGCCGGCCGTGTGATCCCGGCCGTTACACGTCGTTTGAAAACAGGGGACCGCTGTTTTCTGGAAAAAATCCTTTGGACCGGGCCTCGGCAAAGAGCGTTGCCACTGCCTCCTCTCCTTCTCTTCCCAGATCCAGTGTATGGTCGTTGACATAAAGCGCGATGTGCTGCCGGACGACCTCCGGCGCCATCTCCTGGGCATGGTCCCGGATGTAGCCCTCTGCTTCGCCGGGATGATCAAAAGCCCAGGACACGCTTTTGCGGATGATCCGTTCGATCCGGCCTGCCAGATCGGTCCCCAGGTCACGGCGGACGGCGATGCCGCCTAATGGGATGGGCAGGCCCGTGCGCTGCTCCCACCATTGGCCCAGGTCCGCTATTTTAATGAGGCCGTACTCCGGATAAGTGAACCGTCCCTCGTGAATGATCACCCCGGCATCCACGGCGCCGCCGGCCACCGCCGGCATGATCCGGTCGAAGGGCATTGGTTTCAGTTCCCGGATCCGGGGTGCATAAAGTCCGAGGAGAAGCCGGGCAGTGGTCCACAAACCCGGCACGGCAACGGCGGCGGATGCCAGATGGTCCGGTTCAATCCCCGGCCTCGCCACGATGAGGGGGCCGCACCCCCGCCCTAACGCCGCGCCGCTGCGAAGCAGTCCATACGTTTGCCGGAGATGCCCCAAAGCGCCGAAGGAGAGTTTGGAAACAGCGAAGCGGCCCTGTTCCGCGGCCCGGTTGAGCGTTTCGACATCTTCCAGCCGAATATCGAAGGCCAGACCCGAGAGGTCGATTCGGCCATGGGCCAGGGCGTAGAAAAGAAAAGTATCGTTGGGGCAGGGGGAATAGGCCAGAGACAGTCGGGTGGTCATCGGTTTTAGATCCCTATCTGTGTTGCCGGCATGGGGCCGGTGGATCTTGAAACAGATCCGTCAGCGCCAGGACGGAGCCGGCGCAGCGTTCGAATGCCGTGGACAGGTCCCATGCCGCCCGGTCCCGGTTTCCCACTCGATTGCCGGCGCATCGGATCTCGAGAAAGGGGATATCGTAAAGGGCGGCGACATGGGCCGCGCCGGCGCCTTCCATGTTTTCCATCACGGGGGCGAAGGCGTCGAAGAGCCGGTGGGCCCTCTGATCCGAAGACGTGACCGTGGAAACCGTGATGAACGGTCCGGCTTTCACTCGGATGGCATCCTTTTGAAACCAGCGGTTCAGGCATCGTTTCGCCTCCTTTGTCCGCCAGTGGAGCGGATAACGGCCATAAATCTCTGTCCCGCTCGCCGTCAGCACCGGGAAGGGGAGAGGCCCAGGGAGTGCATCCGCCGTTTCGCCCTCGATGCCCAGGTGGGCATCGATCTCCTCTGTGGCAATGCCGATATCCCCGACGGCCAATCCGGACCGGTCGAAGCCCCCGGCGCAGCCGACCATGAGGATCATTCCGGGGCGCCGTTTTTCGATAACGGCCGTGAGGGCCTGGACCGTATTGAGGACGCCGGGTCCGGTGAGCAGAAGGCGGGTCCGGATGCCGCTCAACCGCCCGGTGAAGGTCCGGCGGCGGCCGACGGTTTCGGGTCGCCCGTTTTCCAGGAGATTGAAAAGACCCGCCAGTTCACCTTCCACCGCGCCACAGATGAGCAGACGTTCGACCATGGCTATCGACCGATCCCCATCCGCATCATCTCCACGATGTCGTCCACCCATGCGCGGGCGGTCCGGGCGTCGCAGTCGTGCAATCCGAGGCCCGCATCCAGATGGTTCACGGTCTGGGCCTGAAGGAAGCGGTCCATGACGGCGTCCAGGACAAAGCCGGCCTTGTCAAGATCCAGGCCTTCCCGCAGTTCACCCCGGTTCCGGGCGTCCGCCAGAAGGGTTCGGAGATAATCGAGGCTGTATTCTCGAAGGGATCGCAGCAGGTCGTCCCGGAAGGGGATAACGGCAGCGTCGTAATCGAAAAGGATCTTGAGGTAGAGCCGGTAGATCATCGGGTGTTCCATCCGGAACAGGACCCCGGCCAGCAAGGTGGCCCGGAGCCGCTCGAACAGGGGTTGGTCCCGGCTCTCGTCCCTCACCGCTCGCAGATAATTTTTGACCTGGGTCATGGCGATGTCGAAAATGAAGAAAAAAAGCCCTTTTTTATCGCCGAAGTATTGGAATATCGACCCCTTGGCGATGCCGAGGCGATCCACAATGGCGTTGATGCTGGCCCCGGCATACCCTTTTTCCCCGAATTCGGCCAGCGCCGCGCGGGTAATCCGTTCCTGTTTTTCCTGGGACAGGTTCTGAAACGTCCGCCGGGGATCGATTGCGCCCTGTCCCTTTTCTCGCAGACGGCTCATGGCGGATCTATTTAACAGAAATCGCGTTTTTTGGGAACGGGTTTTCCGCACGGAATCCGCCGTTGTTATCGGGTGCGTTTTCGGGCAGGTGAGTTAAACTGACGGTAATGATTGACAGTTAGAACCATATCTTCTATACTCCGGAATCTATTTGGCGTTCAATAAGGATGCAGCCAGGATGCCGCCGACCATCATCGACCAATGCTTTAACTGTCCGTAATATCATGGAAACGACCGATCAAAACAACGCTGTCGATGCCCCGGTGCGATTGAAGGGGATGGGGGACGGCCTCTGCGTCTCCCTGGACCCGGATCAGCCGAGCGATTTCATTCGGTCGGAGTTGGTCCGGCTCTTCCAGCCCCTGAAACACCTGGCCATCAATGCCAGGGTGGTCCTCGATTTTGGAGAATCGGAAGGGGACGACGCTTTGGTGGATGAACTGGGCGCGTTTCTGAAGGAAACCTTCGGCGTGGGCTCGGTCAACAAAAGCGCAAAACGGCGAACGGCGTCAGAGGACCTGCTTCGACAGCGCGACATGGATCGTTCGTGGCACCATTACCGCTCCGACGTGCTGATGCTGACCGGGCGGGTCCGATCCGGACAGAAAGTGACGGCCCGAAGGCATTTGCTGTTGCTCGGGGATGTGAATCCCGGTGGAGAGGTGGTGTCCGGCGGCGATATCCTCATCATGGGAAGCCTGGCCGGAACCGCCATCGCCGGACAACCCGAGGGGTCGGACGCCATCGTGCTGGCATTGGATTTCCGCCCGACCCAGATCCAGATCGGTCCCGTAGTGGCAGCCGGGCTCCCGCCCTCCCGCCAGGGATTTCCCGAATACGCCCATATGGAGGGCGGCAACATCGTGGTTGAAAATTATATGGAAGCCAATCCGTTCGGACGGATGCCATGGCCGGAAGTGCGATAAGCGCGAGGCGCCGGCAGATTGATCGATTTTAAATAACGAGGTGAAGCTTGGACGGAAGAATCATCGTTGTCACATCAGGAAAGGGCGGTGTGGGGAAGACCACGGCGACGGCCTCCATCGGCGCCGCCCTCGCGGCGGAGGGGAAACGGGTGGCCGTTGTGGACATGGATATCGGCCTCCGGAACCTTGATGTTGTGATGGGGCTGGAAAACAGGATCGTTTTCAACGTCGTGGACGCCGTCAAGGGCAAGTGCAAGATTCAGCAGGCGGCCATCAAGGACCGACGCATCGAGAACCTCTATCTTATTCCCGCCTCCCAGAGCGACAACAAAAATGTGCTGATTCCCGAAGATATGGTCCGCTTCGGCGAGAAGATACGGTTGGAATTCGATTACGTTCTTATGGATTGTCCGGCCGGCATTGAAAGAGGGTTTGAAAATTCGGTGGCCGCCGCGGACGAGGCCGTCGTGATTTGCATGCCCGAGGTTTCCTCCGTTCGCGACGCGGATCGGGTCATCGGCCTGCTCTACGCCCGGGACATCACGCCGAAGCTTGTGGTCAACCGGATCATTCCGGATATGGTGGCCCGGGGTGAAATGCTCAGCCACGAGGATATCGTCGATGTTCTTTCCATCGATCTGTTGGGCCTCGTGCCCATGGACGACCATGTGGTGATCTCCACCAACACCGGCATGCCGCTGATCATGCAGAAGGACTCCAAGGCGGGCAAGGCGTTTCGCCGCATCGCCATGCGGCTCAACGGCAACAGCGACATCCCCATCGAAATTCCCCAGGGGCAGGGACGATTCTGGAAACGGATCGGCACCAAATTCGGTCTCGGCAAATAAGGAGGCCAACGCGATGTTAAACGGTTTTCTGCGAAAAGTACTGGGAAAAAGCGACAGCAGAGAGGTCGCTAAAAAGCGCCTGAAATTCGCCCTCATCTATGACAAGCTGGAAGTCTCCGACGACACGCTTGAAAGTTTGCACCGTGATATCGTAGAGGTGATTTCCCGCTATTTTGAAATCGACCAAGATGCCTTCAAGCTGGACATCCACCGGACGGACGATTTATCGGCGCTGGTGGTGAATACGCCGATTATTTCGGCAAAGCATCGGCATTGAGGCGATAAGTGTTGTTGTCTGGCTGATCCATACCCCTTCCTCCATTAACCCACTCCGCCTCGATGCCGGTCTAAACCAAAACCGGCGTCGAATTTTCTTGCTGCCCTTAAAGGGTTCGATCCTTCATAGAAAAAGTGTCAACAATCCCGACACGCCATCCGGGCATCCCTTCACGCTCATTTTGCCAAAAATATCACGAAATAGGTTAGAATCCGTTGTAATTAGGAATTGTTATCCGCAGAAATGGTTTGTTAGGATTGTGTCAGGATAGACTTGTGAGGAGGGGTTAAAGAATAAGAAAAGGCGGGTGAACCGTTACACCCGCCTTGGTAATCTTGGTAATGCATTATTTTATTTGGTTAATTCATCAATTTCTTGCGTCCAAATGTCGCCAATCCAACCAGACCGAGACCCAGCAACAAAACAGTGGCGGGCTCGGGAATCGGATCTGGTGTTCCATTCTCTCCTGTAAATTGCGTGACATGACTAATCGTGTAATCTGAAGAAGGAAGGTTCATGCCATTTGGGAGAAAACTGGTATCAAAAACTCCCCAATCATTTTCTGCTTTATTTCCGAAAAGCGCCCAATAGGTTGCATTTTTGATGAGAAAATAGTCTATCCCCAACGTAACTATATTGAATGCATATACACCTGTCGTATCCGTTCCGTAATACGGGATATCTTCTTCATCCTTGAATACAAAAGTGGCGGTGTCGCCTGGATTGAGAATGGTGTTTGCCCAATCCTCCTCCGTTGTCGGATTGCTGTTGCTGAGCGAATCTGTAGAAGCTAAAAAAGTATCTACATTACCCACATTTGTGCCATCGTATGACCCGCCAACAATTGTGTAACTCCAACCCATGGTGGCCATACCCAAGCACAAAACCGATACCATTAATGTTATTCTCAAACTTTTCATTATTCGTTCCTTTCATTGTTGTAAAAATGGTTTCTCCGAATACAGAGGTAGCTATAGTCTTTGCATTATCTGTGCCGTGATTGATCTTTTTTTTGTTGTATTTTTCAGAATCTCATTTTCCGAAGGTTCTCGCCTTGTTCGTGATTCCCCCTGACGTGTCATGTGCTTGATTATGCAAGAGCATCGACTGTCAGGATGGGGTGGGAGAAAATGCAATGTGGGTCGGCGGAAAGCCTTACAAATGACGGAGATAATCTGAAATATTTCATATATGCTCAAAACTATGGACCGCTTTTATTTGTTTCCGCGCGGTTGTCGATATTTTTTACAAAACTCGAAAAATGAAAACGTTCTCTAAACCCATCGAAATGGAAGGGCTTTTGCTTGGTTTTGAAGAAGACGGCGATAAATGTCGGGATGTCTTACAGAAATCATAGATCGTGAAAAAATTTCGTAAACCGATTAAAAAGAGCATTTGTGAGACTAAAATTGTGCGGCATGGTCGGTCTCGCCACGGTCGGCCGCCGTCGGATGAAAAAACAGTAAACTTTTCCGACAGCACATATTGATCAATCAAGGGGGCTGCCACTGGCTCAGGCCATGGCAGCCCCCTTGCATTTCCCGCCCCACTCTCCCAATTTCGGAAAATAATCCCACTTTACAACCCCCGCGCCCCGCTGATATGGTTTCCCATCATATCGCGAACCCAAGGAGACGCCATGCTAACCTATCCCATCCCCATGACGCCTGGCCCGGTCCATGTGCCGCCGGAGGTGATGGCGGCCGGCCAGGTCGATTACGGCGCCGCAGACCTTGAAACCGAGTTTCTGGATCTGTACAACCGGACCGAAGCCCGTCTCCGGATCATCATGGGGACCCGGAATCCGGTCGTCATCCACACTGGAGAAGGCATGATCGCGCTCTGGGGCGCGCTGAAAAGCTGCCTTGCGCCTTGCGACCGCGTGCTCTCCATCGCCACCGGCGTCTTCGGGGACGGCATCGGCGAGATGGCCCGGTCCATCGGCGCCGAGGTGCGAAAAGTATCCCTCCCCTGCGACGAAACCGTGACGGATCTCGGTCCCATCGAGGCGGCCATCAAAGATTTCAAGCCCAGGATGATCACCGCCGTCCACTGCGAGACCCCGTCGGGAACCCTCAACCCCATCGACGGCATCGGGGACTTGAAGCGCCGGCACGGCGTGCCGTTGCTCTACGTGGATGCGGTCTCCAGCGTGGGCGGGACGCCGGTCTCCACCGACGAGTGGGGCATCGATCTCTGCCTGGGCGGGTCCCAGAAGTGCCTTTCCTCGACCCCGGGCATGGCCTTTCTGTCGGTGAGCGACGCGGCCTGGGAGATCGTCGATGCGGTCGGTTACGTGGGGTACGACGCCTTGAAGCCGTTTCGCACCGCCCAAGAGGACTTCTATTTCCCCTACACCCCCAACTGGCACGGGGTGGCCATGCTCGACGCCGGCGCGGGAAGGATTCTGGACGAAGGACTGTCGGAATGTTTTACACGACACAATGCCGTGGCGGCGGACTGTCGTGGGCGCCTGGCGGAGATGGGACTGTCCCTTTTTCCCAAGGCGACGGCGGCGCCGTCGCCGACAGTGACGGCTGTTAAGGTTCCGGAGGGCGTCGCCTGGCCTGACCTGGATGCGGCGCTCCGGAAGGAGGGGGCGGTGATGGGGGGCAGTTACGGTCCCATGGCCGGGAAGGTGTTCCGCCTCGGGCACATGGGATCCCAGGCCGACCCGGATCTGGCGTCCAAGGCCCTGGACGCGCTGGAGACGGCATTGCAGCAACTTCTTCCTTGACCTTCTCTTTCGTTGTTTTTATACTTAGAGGTTTTAAGCCTGAAAACCCAGGGCCCAACTCGACGATTGACATTTCATCCCTTTGAAAGGGGCTGCTTCGTGGAGACCGACACCACAATTTTCGAAGGACCTGAAAAAAAACTGGAAATCATCCTTTCCTCGCCCGACCCGAATCTCCGTTCTGGCCAAAACGGCCGGTGGCTGCGGGTGGTGGCGGCCAGCGGGGCTCAGATCCTCAGCCGGGCGTCCACGCCGACTCAGGACGCTTATCTGCTGTCGGAATCGAGCCTGTTTGTCTGGCGGGACGGCATCCTCATGATCACCTGCGGGCGGACCCGGCTCATCGATGCGTTGGACGAGGTGCTCGGGTTCATCCCCAGAGATCGAATCGGCTATGTTTTCTACGAGCGCAAGAATCTCATGTATCCCGAAGATCAGCCCGCCGATTTTGAGACGGATGTGGCCCGGCTGCTCCCCTTTTTTCCCGGAAAGAGCTACCGGTTGGGCCCTGCCAACCATGATCACCTCCATGTGTTTTATTACTGGAACGGACAGCTCAAGCCTGAAAAAGATGCGACGCTCCAAATCCTGATGAACGACCTCGATCCCGCCGTCATTAAGCTCTTTTCCCTGGCCGAGGGGGTGACCCCGGAAGCGGCGGGAAAGCGATCCGGCCTCACCGGGCTCTATCCGAATGCGGTCACTGACGGCTACCTTTTTGCGCCCTGCGGTTATTCCATGAACGGCCTGCTGGGGAACCATTATTTCACGGCTCACGTCACGCCGCAATCGAACGGGTCCTATGCCAGTTTCGAAACCAACGTCATCCACCAAGATTACGGTGTTCTGATTGGGGAAGTGATCGACATCTTTCGACCGGCGAAGTTTTCCCTGGTGCTGACCACGACCCTCCACGAGTCTTATCTCTCCCTCCATCCTTCGGCCGCGAAGATTCTGTCCGGCTATCGCGTAACGGAAAAAAGCATGTACGAATTCGATTCAGGTTACGCAGTGACCTTCTCCAACCATCACCGCATATCCAGATAAGGAGGGGATAAATGGCATCCGATCACAAACCGGATCTATGGGCGACCGAGACCCACAAGGGAATTGTCGGGCTCCGGTTCCGCGTTGAAAAGACCCTTTTTTCAGAAAAGAGCCCTTATCAGCAGGTGGATGTGGTCAAGACCGCGGGGCATGGGAACCTCCTGCTCAACGACGGTCTCGTGATGATGTCGGAGCGCGATGAGTTCATCTATCACGAGATGATCGCCCATGTGCCGCTCTGGGTCCATCCCAATCCCGAGCGGGTGCTGATCATCGGCGGCGGCGACGGGGGAACGGCCCGTGAGGTGCTCAAGCACGGGGCTGTGAAACGGGCCGTGATGGTCGAAATCGATGAGACGGTGGTGTCGGCCTGCAGGCGGCATTTCCCCGCCGTCAGCTGCGCCCTGGACGATCCCCGGCTGGAACTTCACATCGAAGACGGCGTCCGGTTCGTCAATGAGACGGCGGAACGGTTCGATGTGGTGATCATTGACTCCACCGATCCCGTCGGTCCGGCCGCCCCCCTTTTTGACAAGGTCTTTTACGGCCATGCGGCCGCGATCCTGAACGATGACGGCATCATGATCACCCAGGCGGAATCCCCGTTTTACGACGCCGAGATTCAACTGCCCATGTTGCGCAATCAGCGCCCCTTTTTCAAGCGGCTCCACCTCTACCTGTTTTCGAATATCACCTATCCCGGGGGGCTCTGGAGTTTCGGTTTCGCCTCTAAAACCTACCATCCCATAAAGGATTTCGACGCCGACCGTGCAAACGCCGCCGGCTTCCCGACGGGATACTACAATGCCGGGATTCATCGGGCCGCCTTCATGCTGCCCAATTTCGTCGCCGATGGGTTGTCCGACGTACTCGATCCCATCGAAGGCGTTCCGTCATGAGAAGAAAAGACAAAGCGATCGTCGACCCGGATGAAATGGCCTCGATCATTGATCGGGCCGTCTACTGCCATCTGGCGATGTCCGATGACGGGCAACCCTACTGCGTGCCTCTGTGCTTCGGATACCGGGATGGGATTGTCTATCTTCATTGTGCAGCCGAAGGGAAAAAACTGGCGGTCATCGCCAAAAACCCGAAGGTCTGCATGACCTTTGTCGGAAGCGCGTCCCCAAAAGAGGGCGCATCGCCCTGCAGCGCGACCATGCTATATGAAAGCGTCGTAGGATTGGGGGAGGCTGTGGTCGTGGTGGATCCTCAGGAAAAGCGGGAAGCGTTGAACCTCATCGCAGCCCGGTACGACCGGAACCGGCAGGGGACGGCTGAATTTCCCGACGCCCAGCTCAGCGTTGCGACGGTTATCCGCGTCCAACTCATCGCTATGACGGGCAAACGGTCGCGTTAAAGAAACCTGCATCGATACATTCGCTGAGGTCATTGACAATTCTTTTATTTTTTAGGAGGTTTCCGTGTACGCGAGAATGCTTGTGCTCCGATTTCCAAAATCGGTGGTTCATAAACCACTGGTCTGCAATCTGGTAAAAGAATTTGATCTGACCTTCAACATCTTAAACGCCCAGGTGTTGCCTCGGCGGGAAGGCATCCTGGTGCTGGAGCTGTCCGGTTCCCGGAAGAATTACAAGTTGGGCGTTCAATATCTGAAGGATCAGGGCGTCCAGGTGCAAAACGCCGAGCAGGAGATCAAACGGGACAACAACAGCTGCACCCATTGCGGCGCCTGCACGGCAGTTTGTCCCACCGGCGCCTTGTCGATTCAACGGCCCGAGATGACGGTGGAATTCAATCAGAAAAAGTGCAGCGTTTGCGAACTCTGCGTCCCGGCATGCCCCAGTCGGGTCATGAAGGTGCGGCCGAAGAACCAGACGTTTTTTGAGTAGCAAAGCGATGCCGCTCACCGCCGTTGCCGTCAGTGGAGGGGTGGATTCACTGGTTGCCGCCTATCTCCTGAAGCAGGAGGGGCCGGTGGTGGGCGTCCACTTCAAAACCGGGTATCACCCGGTTCCCGATGCGGCCATCGAACGGATCGGACAGGACCTGGGCATCCCCATCCACATCGTCGATATCCGGGCGCCGTTCAAGCAGGAGGTCGTTGACTATTTCGTGAAAACTTACATGACGGGGCGAACGCCGAATCCCTGTCTGGTCTGCAACCCGGTCATCAAGTTCGGTCGCGTGTTTGATTTCGCCCGCACCTTGGGGGCGGAGCGCATGGCCACCGGACATTATGCCCGGATCGAGACGGACGACAGCGGATCGCCCCGGCTGTTCCGGGGTCGGGACCCCGAAAAGGAGCAATCTTATTTTTTAGCTTTTCTGTCAAAAAAACAGCTGGCTGCCGCCGTCTTTCCACTGGGCGACATGACCAAATCAGCAGTGAAACGTCTGGCCGCTGAAAAAAGGCTTCATCCGGCTTCGCCCTCGGAAAGCCAGGACATTTGTTTTATCCGGAAAACCGCCTACGGCGAATTTCTCGTCCGTCAAAAGGGATGGGTTCACCGGCCCGGCCCCATCGTGGACGTCCGGGGCCGACATATAGGGGAACATAAAGGGCTTCATCTGTTTACCGTCGGCCAGCGTCGGGGGATCGGCTGCCCGGCTGCGGCGCCGTATTATGTAGTGCGCATTGACCCACAGCGCAACCGGTTGATTGTGGGCTTCAGAGAAGACCTGCTTTCCCATGAATGCCGGGTCTCCGGCGTCAACTGGATACGGCCCGAACCGGCCGACCCTGCCGATTCCCCTGCCGATTCCCCTGCCGATTCCCCTGCCGATCCCATCGATGCAGCCGTCAGAATTCGCTACCGTCATCAGGCTGCGCCGGCCCGGCTCCATCCGGAAAGCGGCGGGAGCGTGCGGGTGCGATTCCGGACGCCCCAGACCGCCGTCACCCCCGGTCAGGGCGCGGTCTTTTACGTGGGAGAGGAAGTCGTCGGGGCCGGATGGATTGAAGGATAGGCTTGGGAACCTTTAAAATCATCACTCTTGGCTGCAAAGTAAACCAGTATGAATCCGATGGACTGGCCATGGCGCTTTCGGCGGCCGGATGGCGGCCTGCGCCGGCCGCCGCTCCCGCGGATCTGTGCGTCGTCAATACCTGTGCCGTGACCGCCAGCGCGGCCATGCAGGGACGGGGGGCGGTCCGCCGCGCCATCCGGGAAAACCCCGATGCCCGGATCGCCGTCACCGGCTGTTATGCCCAGGTGGCGGCCGAGGCCATCCAGGAGATCGCAGGGGTCGATTTCATCATTGGACACGGGGACAAGCACCGGTTGACCGAGATCATCGGTCGGGATCCGGGGCCGGCGCCGCAGACGATCCGCCGCCGGTTGGGTCGGTCGGAACCCTTCGCCTCGTTTTTCACAGGGCCGCCCTTCAGCCGAACCCGGCCCAATCTGAAGATTCAGGATGGCTGCAATGCGTTCTGCACCTACTGCATCGTCCCCCATGCACGGGGGCCCAGCCGCAGTATGGCCGTGGAGACGGTCATGGACCACCTTAAAAGCCTGGGTGCGGCGGGCTGCCGGGAGGTCGTGCTTTCGGGCATCCATCTGGGCTGCTATGGCCAGGATCTGTCGCCGGCTGCGAGCCTGGAGTTCCTTATGGAACGGATCGCAGCGGAAAGACCGGTGTCGCGGGTCCGGCTCAGCTCCATTGAACCCCCCGAACTGACCGACGGGATCATCCGGAAAACCGCGGATTCGGACCTGTTTTGCCGTCATTTTCACATCCCTCTTCAAAGCGGCGACGACGGCATTCTGAAGCGGATGGGACGCCCTTATGACGCAGCGGTATTTCAGGATCGCGTCTTTTGCATCCGGAATCGGATGCCGGCGGCGGCCATCGGCGTCGATGTGCTGGTGGGATTTCCGGGGGAAACCGATGCGGCATTTCAAAACACCATGGCGCTGATCCGGGATCTCCCGGTCAGTTATCTCCATGTTTTTCCTTTTTCGCCCCGACCCGGAACCCCGGCGGCCACCTTTTCCGACCCTGTCCCGCCACAGCTGGTCAAAGCGCGCTGCGCTGCACTCCGCGAGCTGGGAGAGCAAAAAAAGGGGGCGTTTTTCAGGAAACAGACAGGCAGCACGCTTCGGGTCCTCGTTGAAGGGCGGCGGGATCGCGCCACCGGCCTGCTCAAGGGCATATCGGAGAATTACATCCCGATTCTTATGGAAGGATCCGACGAACACAAAAATTTTTTCGTGGACGTGAAGATCGATAAAGTGTTTGAAGATCATTCAGTTCATGGGGTTGCACTCCATCCGTCGTCGATCTGAAGAGCGGATTAGAGAAAAAAAACTTGATTTTTGCTGTTTATGTGGTAGGAACCTATCGGTAAGCGCGGCAATACACTCGATTTTTCTGACTACACATAGGCTTTCAGAAGCCGTTTATGAACACAGCCGAACCCACCTGACGGGGGATGGGGGGCATCATGAAGACCATATCGGCGGCGGTCGCCGTCATGTTGTGGATAGGAATACTTTGTGTTTCCGGATCGGCGTCGGCAGGGATGACGGACGGGGACGGGGACGGCATGGACGACGGCTGGGAAAGAGCGGTGGGGCTTAATCCAGGAGTGAGGGATGCTTCTGGAGATCCGGACGGCGACGGTCTGACCAACCTGGAGGAATACCGGTTGGGTACGGACCCGTTTGCAGAGGATTCGGACGGCGACGGCCTTTCCGACTGGGATGAGGCCCATCGCTATGGGACGAATCCGGCCATGGCGGACACCGACGGCGGGGGCCGGTCCGATGGCTTTGAAGTCGCCAACGGCGGCAACCCGCTGGATCCGGACGACGATGCCGCCGACCGAAGTATTTCCATCAGCCTTCTGGCGGGTTGGAACATGTTTTCTTTGCCGCTTCAACCGGCTTCGACCGACGTTGCATCGGCGTTGGCTTCCATCTCAGGCGACTACAAGTCGGTGTGGGCCTATTCCAGGGGAAACTGGCAATGCTACGACCCCGCCAACCCGGGGCTCAGCGACCTGGAACGAATCGAACCGGGGAGGGGATACTGGATCAACATGGACACCGCCGGACGGTTGACGGTTTCCGGTGCGCCGTCTGCCGCAACGGTTCCACTCTATCAAGGGTGGAATCTGGTGGGCTACAACGCGCCCCATCCCCAGTCGGTAGGGACGACCCTGGCATCCCTTGGCGATGACTGCAACTCCGTCTGGTCTTTCAAGCTGGGCGCCTGGCGCCTCTATGATCCGAAAAATTCTCTGTACAGCGATCTTTCGGAGTTTGCGCCGGGGGATGGTTACTGGATTGAGGCGGTTCGGGACACCGAGTGGCGACTGCCATGAGTCGGCCTGAATCAACAGACCAGAATCAATAAACCAGAGTCAATAAATATTGACGGGAAAGATCATGATGAAACGATGGATGTTAAGACTGGTGTGTTGCACGGGATTCATGGCGACTCCGGCGTTGCTCCTGCCCGCCGCGGTTTCGGGCCAGGGGATACCGACTCCGGTGAGGATTGCCGGCGCGTTGACGGTGGATGGGATTCCCGTCTCCGGAACAGCAGGAGAACGATACCGAATCGAAGCCACGGCAGCGGATGGGGAAAGCTACGATCCGGCGGCCGTTGATCAAGATGGTCTCAACGACGCCGGCGTCTACGTGCTCGATATTCCGGTTTTCGATGCGTCCACCCAGCCCGGCGGCGCCCGAATCGGCGAGACCGCCGTTTTGCACGTGACCGAGGATGGGGCGCCGTTGATCATTACATCCCCGCCGGACGGGGCATTCATGGTGGAACGGCCGGAAGGAACCTCCCTGACCATCGATATCGCTGCCGAACGGGAAGCCCAGGTCAATGCCCGCCCCGTGGCGTCAGCTGCCGGGCCGGAAGGACCGGTTGCCCCGGGCGACCGGGTTGCGCTGGACGGGGCCGAATCTTACGACCCCGATCCAGAGGACGTCCTATCCTATTTGTGGGAAGAACTCACCGATGCGGACGTCGTGTTCTCCGGCGCCGAACAGGCCCGCGCCGAGTTTACGGTTCCGGAGGTCGGCCCTGAGAACAATCCTCTGGTTTTCAGGCTGACGGTGACCGACAATGACGGGCTTTCCGATACGGCCCAGGTGTCGGTGACGGTGGTTTCGGAAACCAATCAACCGCCGGTGGCCGATGCGGGCGTTGCCCGAACGGTGCGGGCCGGCGAGACGGTTCAGCTGGACGGATCGGGCTCAACAGACGCGGACGGCCGGATCACCGCCTACCAATGGGAACAGATCGACGATGGCCCTGTGGTCGATCTCAGAAATGCGAACACCGATGCGCCTTTTTTCACCGCTCCGAATGTGAGTGGGGGCAGCGCCGATCTCCGGTTCCGGCTGACCGTTTCCGACGATGACGGGGCTGAGGACGTGGATACGGTGACCATCACCATTTCCCCGGCCGCCAATGTGACCCCCATCGCCGTTGCGGACGCGGACGCAACCGTGGTGGAAGAAGGCGTCACCGTGACGCTTGACGCCGCCGGATCCTCGGATCCGGACGGATTTATCGATCTCTGGCAGTGGCGGCAGATCGGCGATGGCCCGGATGTCGCCCTGTCCAATCCGCGGGCAAAAGCGCCGACGTTCGTGGCGCCGTCCGTGGATGTCGGCGGGGCTTTGATCGTTTTCGAATTGACGGTCACGGATAACGAGGGACTGAGCGATGCGGACACCCTCAATATTACCCTGAAAGATAACGGCATCACGATTTTTCCGGAAAATGTCGTTTCGTTCCGCGCCAGCACCGACCGGGAGATGGGCATCGAAGTCAACAACGGACGAATCGTGCGCCTCGATCCCGCTCCATCGGTCAGCGCAGGCGACGCCCCGGACGGCCGGATTTACGGCGCCGTCGCGTTGGAGTTCATCCTCGATGCGGCGGATGCGAACGCTGATTTTATCGTGCATCTGTCCGACGCGACGCCTGAAGAACGCCGATGGTATCGATACCGGGCCGGCGACGGCTGGAAAGCGATAGAGGAGGGCGTATTTGATCTGGGGGATGCCGCCCGGTACCGGATGGTCCTGGCCGACGGCGGAGATGTCGACGGGGATCGCACCGTCAACGGCCGCTTCAGCGGCATCCTGTCCCTGGGCGCGGAAGACGGGCGCTCGCCTGTCGACGTCGACGACACCGGCCATGACAAGAATGGGGAGACCAACAACTGCTTCATCACCGGCGCCGAGGCTGACGGAACCCCGACGTTCGGCGGTCCGTCCAGCCGGTATGGCGTTTATCCGGCATTGCTGGCCGCAGCTCTGGCCGCCTTAATCGGAAGCATTTGCCGAAGGAGGCCTGAATAGCGCTGCCCTTTCAGCTTTTGAGCGAACAACCCCGAACCCGAACAAGGAAATCATCATCATGACCGGAAAGAGGATCGCGGCGCTTTTTGTCTTCCTGGTTTTGTTGCTGACCGCTGGACAGCCAATTCAGGCAGTGGTGAGGCTGGATGCGGACAGCGATGTTTCAGACAGCGCCTTTGGCCGCGCCGTAGGCATCTCCGGCGACAGCGCTATTGTTGGGGCTTGCCGCGATCAGGTCGATGATGACATTCGGGCGGGGAGCGCCTCCGTGTTTCGCCGTGGAAACAACGTCTGGGAGCTGGAGGCGGAACTGACCGCGTGGGATGGCATGCCAAACGATTTCTTCGGCCACAGTGTCGCTATTTCAGGCGACTGGGCTGTTGTGGGCGCTTTTCATCATTACGGGACCGATTTCGGCAGCGGCGCCGCCTATGTCTATGAACGACGATCCACCGGATGGCAGCCGTCGAAAAAGCTGACGGCCGGGGACGGGGGCCGGAACGACGCCTTTGGCTACAGCGTTGCCATGTCAGGAGATGTTGCGGTCATCGGCGCCTACCGGGCAGGTGGAAAAGGGGCCGCTTATGTGTTCCTCCGCGGAAGTTCCGGATGGACCCAGGCGGCCAAATTGACCGCCTCGGACGGCAGGGATGGGGATGATTTCGGACGGTCCGTATCGGTTTCCGGAGACCGGGCCATCGTCGGGGCCATCCATCATGGGGTCAACGGCGTCCGGTCGGGAGCGGCATATGTCTACCGGCGGGATGGCAGCCGATGGATCGAAGAGGCGAAACTGCTGCCGGCAGAAAGCGGCGCTGATGATTTTTTCGGGTTTTCCGTATCCATATCCGGCGATTGGGCTGTGATCGGCGCCTCGGCGGATGACGATCAGGGGACGGACGCCGGCGCCGCCTATGTTTTTCAGCGCAGCGGTTCGTCCTGGACCCAATATGAAAAGCTGCTGCCTTCCTCAGAGGCGTCAGGCGATTTCTTCGGTCGATCCGTGGCGCTTTCGGGGATATCGATCGTTGTGGGGGCGGATGGAACGGATAAATGGGGGGCCAATTCCGGGGCCGCCTATATTTACGAGAAAATGGCCGGGGGCTGGGAACAAACAGCCAAACTGACGCCCACCGACGGGCGGACCGGCGATCGGTTCGGATGGCGCGTAGCGGCGGACAGCGGCCTGTCAGGCGACTGGTTTCTGATCGGGGTCCGGGACAGCGTGCCCGGCGCGGCCTATATCCATTCCCAGAATTCGGACGGGCCCCGCATTGAAATCACGCCATCCGCTCTGACCTTGCACCAGGCCTCCTCTCAGGGAACCGGACAGGAAACCCGGTCGGACGCCGATGGCGGCGATAGCGTGGAAAACGCGTCGGCATCGGGGATCGTTGTTCCGGAAGCGGTTCAGCAGTACTGGACGGGCCGGATGATTCCGCCCTTGAAACCCATGGCCGCAGCCTTGCCGTCGGGGGTGGACTGGCGCCGTTTCGACAGCCCGGTCAAATCCCAGGGCGGATGCGGCTCATGCTGGGCCTTTGCCGCCGTGGCATTGGTGGAAAACCTGGTCAACCAGGAAGAAATTCCGGAGGCTGCGGATCTCTCCGAGCAGACGGTTCTCGCCTGCGCCGATGGCGGGTGCAGGGGGGGCTGGTACTGGGACGCATTGAGCTACATCAGCCGGAACGGCATCCCTTCGGAGGCGTGTCATCCCTATGAGGCCAGGGACAATAACTGCCAGGACCGGTGCGAACAGCCCAATTACCTGATCAAGATCCGGGAGCACACGTCGGCCATGGGGCTGTGGGGGGAGGAACACAGCGTCGATGATATGAAACTGGCGCTGCAAAACGGCCCGCTGATCGTTTATATGCGGGTCCCGGACGACGGCACGTTTGAGGGGATGGGCTATCAGGGCGGCATTTATGATTATCAGGGCGGTTCCATTTCAGCCCAGCAGGGACACGCCGTCCTGGTGGTGGGGTACAACGATCTCCAGAAGTATTTTCTGGTTAAAAACAGTTGGGGCGACTGGTGGGGCGAGAACGGTTATTTCCGCATCGCCTACGACGATGTGACCGATCATGTGAGATTCGGCAGCTATGCGGTCACGGCGTCAGGGGCGTACCTGGAAGGCGCCGGCAGTTTTGTAACGGTGGCCAATTCGGGGACCGCCGACCTGATCATATCCGATATCCGGTCCAACAAGTCCTGGTTGAAGTTTTCTCCTTCCGCTTTTTTACCCATTTCATCAGATGACCGGAAGTCCCTCAATATCTTTGTCTCAGACTGGAACGCGGTGCTCAACAGCATCGACAACACCGGCGATATTACGATTTTTTCCAATGATCCCGCTCGACCAGCGATCTCCGTAGCCATCACGGCTTTACCAGGAGTGGGATGGCCGCCGTCCGACGGCCCCGACAGGGGCGATTTGAACAATGACGACGTGGTGGATCTGACCGATGCCGTCATCGCACTCAAAATCGTGTCCGGCATCCAGGTCCGCATTCCCTATGACCTTCGTTCCGACTATGACGCTGGTGATGTCGATGTCAACGGCAATAACCGGGTCGATGTCGCGGAAGCGATTTATGCCATGATCCGAGCGGCCCGATAACGCGAACGCGGCGCCGGATGCTTTAAAAGTTCACCTCAAATAGGGGAATTCCTACTGTCAAATACCCGTTTGTCCCCATTGACCGATGATTGGAATCGGCATTAGGGTGGCGGTAATGTGATATTTTGTAAGCCGCCAACTTTAGAGAGGATAAAGGACCTTCGGGTATGTCGATTCAGCGTGTGTCCGCAATTCTTGTCGTTTGCCTCGTGATTTTCCCTGCCGTGGCGCGGTCAATCCCGCCCAATCCTGCCCGAATCGGAGGGGCCGTTACCTTGATCAACTCCGTCAAAGTCAAAAGCGCCGACAATAGCCGCAATGTCAGGACCGCCCAGATCTCGGACGAAAATTTCATCTTCAAAGTTTCCCATCCGGACGGCGTTGATTTCGATCCTGTTGCAGAGGACGCCGATGGCCTCAACAGTCTGGATCATTATGTTATCGATATTCCTATCTATCAGACCAGAGAGCAGCCAGGCGGCGCGCTGCCCGGGGAGACCGCCATAGTCCGGGTGTTCATGAACGACAGAGAGCTGGAGGTGGTGTCGCCGCCCCACGGCCGCATCATCGTGGGCAACAGCGGGTCCATTACTCCGGTCGATCTGGTGATCCAGGACATCGAAGACGGAGAAGTCCTCTATACCCAGACCCAGCTGGATCGGGCCGTTGCCGCGGCTGTCGAAAAATGGGATGTGGGATCGGACGGCCTCATCGATCTCCGGGAGGCGATCCACGCCCTGATGATCACCGTCGGCATCGATGCCCCGGTCGATAGCCGTTGAATTCCGTTCCCTGATTTCTCTATTCCTCTTTTTCACAATGGTCGTTTTCAGTTTACCCCTTGACGCGCAGGGGGTTCCGGCCTAAAAAGTCCCCATGACGACGATCTTCAATTCCCCGGGGGGAAGGGCCGACTGCATGTTCATCCGGGCCGGATGGCTGGTCGACGGCGCCGGCGGTCCCATCAGGGACAATGTCATGCTGAGCGTGCAACAAGGGCGGATCATCCGGCCGGAAGCCGATCTGCTCTACGACGCCCCCCGCTGGGACCTCTCGGGATGCACCCTGCTGCCCGGACTTGTGGACGCCCATGTCCATCTTGCCATGTCGGGCGCTTTAAATGCGGACATCCGGCAATGGCAATTGACCGCCGGCTACGCCGAAATCGTTCAGACCATAGAACGCCACATCCGAGATCTGCTGACCCACGGCGTTGTCGCCGTCCGGGACGGCGGGGATCGTCACGGTCATGCCCATCGCTATGCGCTGGATCACGATCCTGTTCCCTTTGTGATTCGAACGGCCGGCCGGGCCTGGCATCGGGCCGGTCGCTATGGACGGCTCATCGGACGTCCGCCGGCAGAAGGGCAATCCCTGGCGGACGCTGTTTTAAAAGAGACCGCAGCCATCGACCATGTCAAACTGGTCAACGCCGGCCTCAACAGCCTGACGGAGTTCGGCAAGGAAACGCCGCCCCAGTTTGAGATGGAGGCGGTGAGGGGCGCTGTATCTTCGGCCGCGGCCCGGGACTGGCCGGTCATGGTTCACGCCAATGGGCAAAAGCCGGTCCGGATCGCGGTGGAAGCCGGCTGCCGCTCCATCGAGCACGGCTTTTTCATGGGGAAGGACAATCTGAGGCGGATGGCGGACCGGGGGACTTTCTGGATTCCGACGACCGGGACCATGACCGCTTATGCAGCCGCGCTGCCCGCCGGCAGCCCTGAAGCCGAAGGGGCCCGGCGAAATGCAGAGGCTCAACTGGAGCAAATGGCCTGGGCGAGGGAACTGGGGGTCAGGGTAGCTCTGGGGACGGATGCCGGGTCCATGGGGGTGTTTCATGGGGCCGGGGTCATGGAGGAAATGCGGCTGCTGACGGCGGCGGGCTATTCGATTTCAGAGGCGGTTCGGTGCGCCTCCCTGAATGGCGCGGCCTTGTTGGACCTGGAGGATTCCGGCGTTCTGGAAACGGGCAGGGCCGCGACGTTTATCGCCGTGGACGGACCGCCTTCCGACCTGCCCGACAGTTTGGGCGCGGTCCGGGCCGTGGTGATCAACGGCCGATCTATGTCAGATATCGAGCGAACCACGCCGTCGCTTCGGCCATAAACTCCCGCTGGTGTTCCGGATCGCTGACCCGGTGATCGCCCCCTTGCTGCAGGATCAGCCGTTTGGGCTCCCCGGCGTTTTGATGGATCTCGCGGGCGTTGGCCGCGGGAATGACCGCATCCGCCTCTCCGTGGAGAATGAGGATATGGTGGAGCGCGGAAAGCCGATCCGAAAGGTCAAAGGCAAGGTTCCGACGGTAAAAGGCCGAATCAATGGTTGACCCCTCTCCGGAACGCTCAATGGCCGCCATGGCCTCTCCGTCCGAGGCCATCCGGACCGGGGCGGCGATGACGACCATGGCGGCGATCGGCAGTAGAGGGGCCGCCGACAGGCAGACCGCTCCGCCCATGCTCGATCCGAAAAGGCCCACCGGCCCGCCGATATCGCTCCGATCGTTCAGCATCCGGACCGCATTCATCACATCCCTGCGACGCCCTTCCAGACTGGCGACATCGTTGAACCCGCCTTCACTCTTTCCGCATCCCCGGTGGTCGAACCGGAAAAAGGCGATCCCCAGGGTCTTGAGTTTTTCAGCCAGCGCGATTTGTTTGGGGGAATCGCCGCCGCTGAACAGGCCGTGGGATCCGACCACGACGGGGGGCCGTTCCGTCAATGGCCGGTGCAGGACGCCCCGGAGACGAAACCCGTCGGAGGCAAACCATAGTGTTTCACAATCGATCATCTCTCGTCACTCGCGTTTTCTTGCTTTTCACGGAAAAATGAATAGTATAGGGTCCCGAATCAAAGAGATCAAGAGAGGACGCGAATATGGCGGTAAAAAAAGGAGAGTCGCTGGATCTGGAAATCGATGGGATGGCTTTCGGCGGTCGGGGGCTGACCAAGGTCGACGGATTCACGCTCTTCGTGGACGGCGCCGTTCCCGGTGATCGGGTCAAGGCACGGGTCTTCAAGAAGAAACGGAATTACGCCGAGGCCCGGGTCGTCGAACTGATGACTTCTTCCCCGGATCGGGTGGACCCGCCCTGTTCCTACAGCGGGTATTGCGGCGGGTGCAAATGGCAGTTCCTGGCATACGACAAACAGATCGAATACAAACGGCGGCATGTGGCGGAAGCGCTGGAACACATCGCCTTGATCAAAGGCGTGACGGTCCACGAACCCCTGCCGTCGGACCGCATTTTCGAATACCGGAACAAGATGGAATTTTCCTGCTCGGACCGGCGGTGGCTCCTGCCCGAGGAACTGGGGCGGGAGGATCTGGATATCGGGTTCGCCATCGGTCTGCATGTGCCCGGAACATTTCATAAGGTGTTGGATATCAAAACGTGTCTGCTTTTTCCGGCCCAGGGGAACGAGATCCTCGAAAACGCGCGGCAATACATGAAGGCGTCGGGTGCGCCGCCCTACGGGCTTAAAAGCCACGAGGGGTTCTGGCGCTTTCTGATGCTGCGTCATTCGGCGGCCAAAGACGAGTGGATGGTGAACATCATCACTGCCGCCGAAGATCGGGACGTGGTGGGGCCGTTAGCGGATGCACTAATGGAGAAATATCCTCAAATCGTCTCGGTGGTCAACAACGTCACAGCCCGAAAGGCCGGCATCGCCGTGGGCGAATACGAGATCCATCTGGCGGGGGAGCGGGTGCTGACCGACCGGATCGGCCCGTTTACCTTCGAGATTTCGGCCAACTCCTTTTTCCAGACCAACACCCGGGGCGCCGCCAAACTGTATGAGACCGCGAAGCGATACGCCGCTCTTTCGGGAAACGAGACGGTGATGGATCTTTACTGCGGCACCGGCGCCATCGGCATTTTTCTGTCCGGTGCGGCCAAAGACGTCATCGGCATGGAGGTCGTGGAGAGCGCCGTGGCCGACGCGGAAAACAATTGCCGGTTGAACGGCGTAACCAACTGCCGGTTTATCGCCGGGGATATCCGGAAACGATTGTCGGAGATGGATGCGGTCCCGGATGTGATGGTCATCGATCCGCCCCGGGACGGCATGCACAAGGACGTGGTCAAGGGGGTGATGGCCACGGCCCCGGACCGGATCGTCTATGTGTCGTGCAATCCGGCCACCCTGGCCCGGGATCTGCTGTCGCTGAAAGAGATCTACACAGTGGAAGAAGTCCAGCCGGTGGATCTTTTCCCCCACACGTTCCATATCGAGTCGGTGGCGCGGCTGGTCAAGAAATAACCGAAGCAGGGAGAAGATACATGCGTAAAGTCGCCTGGGCGCTCTTATCGCTTTACGCCATGTGATAGACGCGCCAGCAACGGCGGGATATCGAGCGGATGATCGGCGATGCACTCGACGCCCGCTGCGGCCAGTTCCCCTGGGGCAGCGTAGCCGTATCCCGCCCCGACACACGCCACGCCGCACATCCCGGCGCCCATTGCGTCTTCCCGGCGGTCGCCCACCATGACCGTTTCATCCGGACGGAGCCCCTCTTGCGTCAGTACATGGGCGATCAAATCCCCTTTGTTGCTTCGCACCCCACTGAGTTCGCTGCCATATACCTTCAAGAAATAATCGGCCAGGCCGAAATATTCGATGATCTCTGCGGCGAACACGGCCGGCTTGGACGTTGTCACAAAGCACCGGATGCCCGCGGCGCCTAAACGATCAAGGGCCTCCGGGATGTCCGGGTAAACGCGGTTTTCATATTTGCCGATTTCGCTGAACCGTTCACGGTAAAAGTTCAGCGCCCTGAGTGCCCGCTTTCCCTCGGGATCCTGAAGGAGCTTCTGGAAACACGGCAACAGCGGCGGACCGATGCACCACATCAAGTGCTCCGCCGGCATCGCAGGATGGTTCATCTTCTTCAGAGCGTATTGGATGCACCGGACAATACCCTCCTTGGCATCGGTCAGCGTACCGTCGAGGTCGAACAGGGCGTTGCGAAGAGCCATGGTTTCCTCCTGAACTGAAAAGTTTTTTTCTGTTTATTTCAAGAGATTCTGTAAAAATCAATACCTTGACAGATGCTGTTTCGATTCATTATAAAGATTCATTATTATGAACCATCCCGTTTTTGCCGCGGTTGATGGTGAGGGATTGATTTAATTGACAAAACAACAAATTGACCATAAGCTGTTAATCAGGCATGGGAAAAAACGCGCTCAAAAAAAGGTTGAACCCATGAACGATATTTTGCCAGAAAACATGCCGATACTGCTGGATGAACTCGAACAGGAGTGCCTGACGGCGGTCCGTGTATCGAGGCCCTGAAAGTGCGCGAGCTTTCGGATCGCCAGAAAGAGGAAATTTGGGGGGAACTGTCCGCTTCCATTACGCATCTCAGGATTCAGACTGAACAGATGGACAAGCAATTTGATGAATTTCTCTCCTGAAGGGGCCTGGGAAGGCGTCCTTTCTTTCCAGCCCCCTTCAGGGAGGTTTCTTTCTTTGCCGGGGGGGCACCCCCCGGCATGTCTTGTGATGTTCATGATCGCTGTGATTTGCCGAATCATGGGCGTCACCTTAATCACAAGAACCACAGTTCATTGCGTCAAGTTAAGCCCAGATTGTTGGGACAGGGCGCGTCAACGATAATCGATCATCAAGTTTTTTACCTTACAACCGAAGTCCTATGCGGCATTTTTGTATTTCAGAGAAGGGTTATGCGCCAATCTTCCCTAATTTTTTGTAAAGTTACTAAATTTTTTAACAAAATCGATGACAAATTGTGGGTCAAATTAAATGACGCTGTCGATTCGAAAAACAAATTATGAACATATACAGCTGAACGAGAAGGGCGTCCCTTATATCGCTGGAACGAATATGAAGGTTGTCGAACTTGTCCTTAATAAGCTCGCCTACGGCTGGAGTCCAGAAGAACTCCATTTCCAGCATCCGCACCTGTCTCTTGGTCAAATTTACTCAGCGCTGGCGTTCTATTATGACAATAAGGATATGATGGATAGCGATATCCAACGTAGAGCGGAAAGAATTGAGCAGATTAAAAGGGAATTGCCGACAGCGCGTTTAATATCGCGTTTGAAATCAGAACGCAGTATTTAAGGCAAAAAAGCGGTGCGTCATTCGCCAGCGTTGTTTTTGCACAACAACATCAGTTAACCGTCGGCAAAATAGTGGAAGACCTTGAAACTATAGCGAAAGCTGGAGAGACACTCCATGACACCGCTTCAAAATCTCCCCATCGGCAATTCCTCTTTTGAAAGCATCCGGACTCAGAACGATTTGTATGTGGATAAAACCCGGCACATTTTCCAACTGGTGGACACGGGGCAATATTATTTCATGTCCCGCCCCCGCCGGTTCGGCAAATCCCTGACGGTATCCACCCTTAAATGCCTGTTCGAGGGGAAAAAGGATCTGTTCGAAGGCCTCTGGATTGCGGAACACGGCGACTGGGAGTGGAAAGCGCATCCCGTAATCGTCATCGATTTCAACGGCGTCCCCCATCAGCGGCCGGATATTATGCGTGAAGCCCTGTCCCTGACGTTAAAGCAGGCAGCGAAACGCTACGGGGTTTCCATTGAGACCCAATTTGTGGAAACCCAATTTCAAGAGCTGATTCTCGGACTTGAAAACCGGTTTGGCGAGGGCGTCGTCGTCCTGGTGGACGAATACGACAAGCCGATCATCTCCCATTTGGGCAAAGGCAAAGAAGCCCTTGAAATCGCCAAGGAAAACTGGGATGTCATGAAATATTTTTTTGGTGTGTTAAAAGAGACGTATGTGGTGTCCTGCCTCCGGTTCGTCTTTTTCACCGGCGTGTCCAAATTCAGCCGGGTGTCGATCTTCTCGGAACTCAACAACCTGGAAGACGTCACCATGGTGGAAGATTACGCGGACATGATGGGATACACCCAGGAAGAACTGGAACGCGATTTTGGCGGGCACATCGCCGCTTTGGCGGAAAGTCTCGATCTGTCGGAGCAGGACGCAATCCGGGAACTCGCCGCCTATTATAATGGATACCGGTTTTCCAGGAAGGATCTTCGGGTCTATAATCCGTTTTCGCTCATGTCCGCTTTAAAACAGAAAGCGTTCAAAAACTACTGGTTTGAAACCGGGACCCCGACGTTTCTGGTCAACCTTTTGCGCGAAAGCCAATTTCCTCTGCCCATGATCGAAAATCTTCAAACCGACGAAACTTCGTTCAGCACTTATGAACTTGAAGATGTAAATCCGGACGCGATTTTGTTTCAAACCGGGTACGTCACCATCAAGAACGTGGATGGCCACATTTATTGTTTCGATTACCCGAACCGGGAAGTCAAAAATGCGTTTTTAAAACATCTGCTGACGTCTTATGTCAAAACAAAAGACGCCTATTCCCAGATGTTGCGACTCGCCGCCTTTCTCCGGGAGGAGCGGCTCGACGATTTTTTTGACGCCATGGCCGCGATTTTCGCCTCGATTCCCCACACCCTGGAGACCCGGCGCGACGAAGCCTATTTCCACACCATTTTCTACCTCATGGTCAGCGCTTCGGGGGCAGACGCCCGAAGCGAAGTCCTGCACTACAGAGGCCGGATCGATCTGGCGGTGGAATTTCCCGACAAGGTCTATGTCATCGAGTTCAAGTGCAACCAGAGCGCCAAAGCCGCCCTGAAGCAGATTCGCGACAAGGGATACGCCGACATGTTCCGGCAAAGCGGGAAAAAGATCATCTTGATGGGCGTCAATTTCGATTCCGAAAAACGGAACGTGGCGGAGTGGGAAGTCCAAGCCGCCGCATGAAGGCCATTAGTTTCAATAGGATGACTTCATTGAATAACAAGCCGGAAAGGAGGCGCCAGGAAAACACGAATATCGGGGCCATTGGACCAATTTGGGAGAACGGGTTTCACAATCATCATTGCAAAGGGAGGGATTTCACATGAAAAAAATATCGATTCTTGCCGTTTTGTTTCTGCTCACGGCGCTGCTTTCCGTCTCAGTCGCCGCGCCCAGCAACATCAAATATGTCGGCAGTTGGAGCAGCTTGAGCCTGTATAAAAATTTTGAAAAGTCGTTCTGGGGGGAAAAAGTGCCCGCCGCGTTCCCCGGCGTCGATGTCGAAGTGACGTCTTTCGATCAGATGGGGATGAAGGGCGCGGAGGTGTTCCGCCTGCTCGGCATGAAACTGTTCGGCGTCGGCGCCACCTGCGCGGACTATGTCGTGGCGGACGAACCCGTTCTGGCGGGGCTCGACCTGCCGGCCCTCGCCCCGGAGATCGAAACGGCCCGGAAAGTCGCCGACGCCTACAAGCCCGTCCTCGACGAGGTCATGCAGAAGACCTTCAGCGCCAAGCTGATCAGCGTGGCGCCGTATCCGGCCCAGGTCATCTTCTGCAATGATGAAATCGCATCTTTGGGGGATCTCAAAGGGAAAAAAGTCCGGGCCAGCGGCCGCACCACGGGGGATTTCATCGACGCGGTGGGGGCCACGGCCGTCACGCTGGCCTTCAGCGAAGTGCCCCAGTCGCTGCAACGGGGCGTGGTGGATTGCGCCGTCACCGGCAGCCTGTCCGGATACTCCGCCGGATGGGGCGAAGTCGCCAAATTCCTCTATCCGCTCCCGGTCGGAGGATGGGACCACGTGGTGACGGGCATGAGCATGGACATCTGGAACGGATTCAACGAAAGCGAACAGCAAAAACTGCTGGACCTCGCCAAAAACGAACTGGAAGATGCCGTGTGGAAGGCCAACGATTATGAAACCCAACAGGGGTTTGTTTGTCTGACGGGGACCGGGAAATGCGACTTCGGCGAGCCGAATCAGATGGAGCTGGGCAAGATCAGCGAAGGCGACATCGAGCTGGCCAGAAAGATGCTCACCGAGAAGGTGCTGCCCCGATGGGCCTCCACCGTCGATGAAAAATGGGTCAAGCGTTGGAATGACACCGTCGGCAAGGTGACCGGACTCAAAGCGGTCAAATAGGCCTTACATCGCCGGACGTCCGCCTGAGCGGGCGGCCGGCGAGACCCGGCTTTCAGGCCGGAATGTTTTTCCCCGGAGGTAAGGTTGATGCAATCCATCGTGAGGCTTAACGATACGATTTCCCGATATGGCGTATGGGTGGGCGGCGCGCTGCTGTTTTTCGCATCCTTTCTCATCGCCGTGGAAGTGCTGTTGCGAAAACTTTTTTCGGTATCCATCGGCGGCGCCGACGAGATCTCCAGTTATGTGCTCGCCGTCAGCACCGCGTGGAGTCTTTCGTTCGCCCTGTATCGCAAGGCCCACATCCGCATCGACGTCGCCTATATGCGGCTGCCGGTGAAGGCCCGGCCGGTTTTCGACATCCTGGCCCTGTCCATGCTCCTGGGCTACATTTCCACGCTGGCGTGGTTCGCCGTCATTGTCTTCACCACCTCGTTTCAGCGGGGCGCCACCGCCAACACGCCGCTCCGGACCCCGCTTTGGATTCCGCAGTTTCTGTGGGCTTTGGGCCTTCTCTTCTTCCTCCTTTCCATCATCATTCTGATCGCGGGGTATATCGAGCGTCTCGCGGCCCGGGACATCGGCGGGGCCTTGCGGCTGGGCGGCGCATCGACCCTGGACGAGGAGATGGGTGAAGAGATCGGCGAGGAGGTCGCTGAAAAGACCGGCGCGGCGCCGGGAAAGGCGGCATCATGACGATTACCTTCGCACTGGTCGTCCTGCTCGCCTTTCTCGTGCTGAGCATTCCCGTGGCCGCGACGCTCGCCATGCTGGGCATATCCCTGGGAAGCGTCTTTTCTTCGTTTCCGCTTTATCGGGCCATCGGCGAGATATCCTGGGGAACCAGCACGGATTTCCTGCTGCTGGCCATTCCCCTTTTCGTCCTTCTCGGCGAGATTCTCCTGCGGGCCGGGATCGCGGAGCGCACCTACAGCGCGCTGGATAAATGGCTTTCCTGGCTTCCCGGAGGATTGATGCACGCCAACATCGCCACGTCGGCCATGTTTTCAGCCACATCCGGTTCCAGCGTGGCCACCGCCGCCACCATCTCCACCGTCGCGCTGCCCCAGGCCCGCCTTCACGGGTATAACGAGGGGTTGTTCGCCGGCTCCATCGCCGCGGGCGGCACCCTCGGCATTCTGATCCCGCCGTCCATCAACCTGATCGTATACGGGTTTCTGACCAACACGTCGATCCCCCGCCTCTTTCTGGCGGGGATCGTTCCCGGATTGCTGCTGTCGGTCTTGTTCATCGTTGTCATCGCGGCGGCATGCACCATTTTCCCTGCTTTGGGCAGCGACCGTCGGAGCGCCACCTGGCGCGAACGGCTGACGGGCCTGAAGGAACTGTTGCCCGTTTTTCTGATTTTTTTCATCGTCATCGGCTCGATCTACGCCGGTTTCGCCACCCCGACCGAAAGCGCCGCCCTGGGGGTTTTGACCGCTCTTGGGCTGGCGGCCGTCTACCGCAAGGTGAGCTGGACGATGCTCCGGGAAGTAGTGGAAGGGACCATGCGCACCACCGCCATGATCATGCTCATCCTGCTGGCTGCCTATTTTCTCAATTTCGTGCTGGCGTCGGTGGGGCTGACCGCCAAGCTGACCGCGTTCATCAACGGTCTGGGGCTGTCGCCCATGCAGACCATGATCAGCATTGTATTTCTGTATATCGTGCTGGGATTTTTCGTCGAGACCCTGTCGCTCATGGTGATCACGATCCCCATCATCGCCCCGGTGGTGATCGGGATGGGATTCGACCCGGTGTGGTTCGGCGTGCTGCTCATCCTGCTCATCGAGATGGCGCTGATCACGCCGCCGGTGGGGTTGAACATTTACGTCGTCCAGGGCATTCGACGCAGCGGCAGCATCACCGACGTCATGGTGGGCAGCGTGCCGTTCGTCGTGATGATGATGTTGATGGTCATCATCCTGCTGATTTACCCCGACCTCGCGCTGGTTCTGGCGCGAATGATCAATTGAGGAGCCTCATGACCGCCAACAAATTGAGGGCCGCCATCGAACGGGGGGAATTCGACGCCCCCACGGCCGGCTATTGCCCCGACAACGTGCAGGCCAATCTCGTGGCACTGCCCCGTGAACACGCCGATGATTTCGAACAATTTTGCCGAAACAACCCCAAACCGTGTCCTTTGCTGGAAAAGGTGGGGCCGGGTTCGAGCCGGACATCCGTTCTGGCCGACGGCGCGGATCTCAAGCGCTGCATCGCCCGCTACAAAGTGTTCGTGGACGGCGCGCCGCGCCACGAAGTCAAGGAGATGGGAGATTTCTACCGGGAGGATTTCGTGTTTTTCCTGCTGGGGTGCAGCTTCTCTTTCGAAGACGCCCTGATCAAGGCCGGCATCCCGCTTCGTCACATTCAGGAAAAGAAGAACGTGTCCATGTACACCACCAACATTCCACTGGCCTCCGCCGGCCCCTTCAAGGGCGAAATGGTTGTCTCCATGCGGCCCATCCCGGCGGAGCGGGTGGTGGACGCCTGCGTCATCACGGCCCATTATCCCGGGGTTCATGGCGCGCCGGTTCATGTCGGTTATCCGGAGTTGATCGGCGTCTCCGACATGGCGAAGCCGGATTTCGGCGATCCCGTGGACATCCTCCCCGGCGAGATCCCCGTTTTCTGGGCCTGCGGCGTGACCCCGCAAAACGCGCTGCTTCAGGCCAAACTGCCCATTGCCGTCACCCACGCGCCGGGGTATATGTTCGTCGGGGACGCCT
>JAABTD010000360.1 GCA_011390065.1 Desulfobacteraceae bacterium | reverse complement strand
CGGCCACCAGCCTCTCCCGCCATAGGTGGCCGGACCTCTTTGGGGGCCGCCGTCACCGGACGTCAATGCCTGGGCGGTTTCCTCATCGCCCAAATCCCGCAGGATTCGGGCCGCTTCTTCCGGGGATCGGTTGCCGAGCACCGGAAGATCTTCAAAGGGGTTGAACAAGTCCATCTCGGTTCTCCTTGCGAATGTGAAGGCCATCTATAAGGGAGCTGCACCACAAATTTTCAGCAGCATAAAGCATTCATGGCGAATCGGCAATGACCAGAGTCTAAAGATGCTTTTTGATGCAGCGAAAAAAAATAGGCCGCCGCCCAGACGCGGCAATGCGAGATGGCGGCGTGATGGGTTGCATGAAAGGCGCTGATGCGCTCTTTTTTGACACCCATGTGCTGGTCTATCCTTTCGATCAGTACGCGCCCCAAAAGCATGAAGCGTCCCGGGCTATATTCAAAAGGAAGACCGGAAGCGGCCGTTTGACCATCAATTGTCGCTTCGGTGGGGCGACAATTGAGCTGGACCCAATTCAAGCGCCTGATTCCCATCGACGACCATCTGAAAAGCAAGTTTTATGGTGAGACGTTCTTGGACGAACCCACCAACGGCCCGCGCCACTCCGACGTGGAAAAGCTGCTGGCGGTGATCCAAGCGTTGGTGGACGGCGGGAACACCGTGGCCGTGATCGAACGCAACCTGGATCTTATCGCGGCGGCGGATTGGGTGATCGATTTGGGGCCGGAGGGGGACGGGTTGTGGCTGCGGGGCGGCTGGGGGAGTTGGTGGGGGTGGCGGGGTCGCATCCGGGGCGGTTTTTGGGGCGGTATGTGGCGTCCGAAGGTGCGGGATGAGGACGATACCGGGGACGGATCGCTTTCGGAATTTTTTGATGTGACGGCGCATCTGCGATATACTGGCAAAAAGACGACGGATATAGAGGAGACCCGCCATGCCGACCGCCATCCCGAAAGATAAAATGGAAGCCTACCGCCGAAGCGCCCGCCAGCGGTCAGCCGAAAGAACGCGCCGATTGGGCGACCTTCGGAAACGGGCCATGGCGGTGGCCCGGCGGGGGGCCGATCTGCTGAAAAAAGAATATGGCGCGGATGCGGTCTATTTATTCGGGTCGCTGGCCGAAGAACCCTCCGTGTTCGACGAGCGCTCGGATGTGGATCTCGCGGTTCGGGGGTTGGATGAAGCGGTGTATTATCGGGCCGTCTCCCGCCTGCTGGATTTGGATCATGCCTTTGACGTGGATCTCGTCCAACTGGAAACCGCGCCGGAGGGCCTTGTGACAAAAATCGAAACGGAAGGGGCTCGGCTATGAAGCTTTATGCCGCGTTGATCGGCCGCATACGGCAGGAGCAGGGCGATCTGGATCGATTGGTGTCGCGGATGGAGTCGTTGATGACCAAGGCGAAAACCACCGCAGACGACGGATACCTGGACGGCGTGGCCCTCAACCTTCACGGCTTTTACACTGGCGTGGAGCGGATTTTCGAGGATATCGCCCGGCGTCTGGATGGCGAGTTGCCGTCCGGTCGGGACTGGCACAAGCGGCTGCTCACGCAAATGGCGGCCGAAATCCCGGATGTCCGTCCGCCCGTCATCGGCTCGGCCACCAAAGACTGTTTGGAAAATTACCGCGCCTTTCGACATATCGTCCGAAATGTCTATACGTTCCATCTCCAATTTTCCCGAATCGCGGAACTGGCGGACGGCGTTCGGGATTGCCATGAACGGGTCGCGGCCGATATGGGGGCGTTCGAGCGGTTTTTGGCGGCGTTGGGCTGATACGTTTGAATCAGGATGGCCGGGATGATTTCAGGATATTCAGGAACGAATTTTTCTGATTGCGGGTCATATGCCCCATTCTTTTCTGGCTTCGGACAAACTGAACCCCGCAACATCCTTTTCCTTTTCTTTTGCTTCCCGCAAGTCTTTCAAATCCTGGATCGCTTCCTGGATTTGTACGAATTCATCGAACGGCAACACCACGAACATTTTCTTGCCGTCTTTTTCGAGAATATTCAGATGGAGGTCAATCATGGCGATCTCCTAATTTTATAATTCCGACCAGCTTTGCCCATCCCGGCCTTCCCCATCCGAATCAGGATTATCTGGGTGAAAACGGATGTCCAGGATGCCCCCAAAATCCCGACCATCCTTTAATCCTGGCTATCTCCATACGCCATCTCCTTTTGGCGCTTCCGTTTATCCCTCATATCGGCTCGCGCTGAAAACCAGGCAATTGTACAGGATCAAAGTCCGTTTGTCATCCTCCTTCACGATTGCCGGCGTGCCGGATGGGGAGCATCTCGTCGCCGGGCGGAGCCGACGCCAGGTAACCGAACGCATGGGCCGTGTGTTGCCATGGCTTGTCCTGGAACGGCCACCAGCCTCTCCCGCCACAGGTGGCCGGACCTCTTTGGGGGCTGCCTTCCGTGGATGCCAATGCTTGCGCCGTTTCCTCATCGCTCAAATCTCTCAAGATTCAGATGTCGGCAGAAATTCCGGATGTCCGTCCGCCCGTGATCCGTCCTTAAACCATCGAATGCATTGAAAAATACCGCGCCTTTCGGCACATCGTTCGAAACGTCTATACGTTCAATTTCCAGTTTTCCCGGATTCCGGAACTGGCGGAAGGCATTCGGAGCTGTCATGAGCGAGTGGCGGCCGATCTGGGGGGATTCGAGCGGTTTTTGGCGGCGTTGGGGTGAGTAGAGGAGAAATCAGGTCTTGACTTCGTCCGCCGAATTCATTAACAAATGATCCATAACTTCGGCGGCAGAAGTCGCCGGCTGGATAAGAACAGACAACGCGATATCGACGGTTCCGCTACCCGAACGGCAGCGGGGCCAGGGCAGCCAACAGAGCCACGAAGGCATTCTCTTTGGAAAGAAGAGCGTTCCTCGTGGCTTTTTTATCGAACGGACCCCCAGCGGGAGAGGGATATTTTGACCAAACGGATCTGCGTCATCGACGGTCAGGGCGGCGGAATCGGCGCCACCCTGATCAAGTATTTGAAATCGGAGTACGGCGAGTCCATCGAGGTGATCGCCCTGGGGACCAACGCCATCGCCACGGCCCAGATGCTCAAGGCCGGGGCCAATCGCGGGGCCTCGGGGGAAAACGCCATCCGATGCACCGTCGCCCAGGCCGACTGCATCCTGGGCCCCATCGCCATCGGCTGGCCCAACGCCATGCTGGGGGAGGTGACCCCGGCCATGGCCGAGGCGGTGATGTCGAGCCCGGCCATCAAGATCCTGGTCCCCCTGTGGCAGGAGCGGGTGGAGATTGTCGGAACCCTCAAGGAGCCCCTGCCCCACCTGGTCCGGACCGTCGTGGAGGAAAAAATAAAGGAGGTATTGACCGATGTGTGAAGCCAACGCCTATATCGTGAAGGATGGAGAAGAACGGTTGATCATGGAATCCGTGGATGTGGTGGAGCCCGACGGCGAGGGCGGCTTCCGCCTCATCGGCATTTTCGGGGATCAGGTCGCCGTCAAGGGCCGGATCAAGCGGATGGCCCTGGTGGACCATAAGATCCTGTTCGAGGAGGGGGTCCCGGCGGGCGAACACGAACACGCCCACCGCCACCGGCACGAACACGCCCACGAACATGACCACCTCCATTCCCATGGAGATGAAACCCACAGCCATCCCCATGCGCACGTCCATGCCCATGAGCACCCGCACCAGCACGCGCATCCCGTGGCCGGGGTAACGGATGTCGCGGCCCATGACCATCCCGCTGAAAACGACCACGGGCCGCACCACCATGAGCATGAGGGGCATGATCGGGAACCCCACGATCATCCCCACTAAGGCGCCGAGGCGATGGATGCCCCGGCCGCCGGGCGC
>JAABTD010000359.1 GCA_011390065.1 Desulfobacteraceae bacterium | reverse complement strand
GGCCTTCGCTCGCGCCGGCCATCCGCTGCCAGAAATCAACGGCGTTTTGTGGATTGTAACCGGCCATGGCCATGAAAACCAACCCCATCTTGTCCGCTTCCGACTCCTGGAGCCGGCTGTAGGGCAGCATAACGCCGACCTGGGTTCCCATGCCGAAAGCGGCCATGAACAGCGCACGGGTCCGGGTCGGCTGTTTCTGAAGGGCGGCGTCCAGGGCCTGGGTTCCCACATTTGCCAGCAACTGCTGACTGAGCCGTTCGTTGCCGTGGCGGGCAATGACATGGGCGATTTCATGGGAGACCACCGTGGCGAGCCCCGCGGCGTTTTTGGCCACCGGCATCATGCCGGAGAAAATCACCACCTTGCCGCCGGGTACGGCGAATGCATTGATCTGATCGTCCCGGACCAGGGTGAACTCCCAGGCGTACTCCGATATGGCCTGTGCGTTGCCCTGTTGCCGGAAATACCGCTCCACCGCATCGGCGACGTTCCGGCCAACCTCGTTGACGAGTTGGGCTTCCCGGGTGCCGCGCACCACCTGGTACTGTGAAATTGTCTGTTGATAAGACTCGTTGCTCATGGAAAGAAGCTGCTGGGACGGGATGAGATTGAGCTGGTTTCTGCCGGTCACCGGCACGTTGGCGCAGGATGCGATGAAAAGAAGCAGGACGAAGAGAACCGCGATCCTGGCGGATGGTCGATGAAAAGAATGATAAGGCGTCATCTTTTTCCTTTCTTCACTAAGGCGAATTGTTGGAACAATTATACCAAATTTGATCCCGCCCGGCCGCGCGGCCGGCTCCGGCGAACCGGATGGTCATCCATCTCTCAACATTCATCGGCTTTGATCAAAATTCCGGCCAACAAGGGCGATCATGTCCCAAAAAGGGCGATCACAAGGATCGCCCCTACGGCGCAACCCGGTGATTTCGGTAGGGGCGAACCTTGTGTTCGCCCCAAAATGGCCGAAACGATGATCAAGGCTCATTCATCATAGGGCGGCCCCGCTGAAAAGGAAATGCGCAATACCTGGTAGATCGACCGTCGGAAGACAGTATTTGCGCCGTGGTTTTTCAGATAACATCGAACGCCATCTTCGCTGGAAAACCTGGAAAAAGAATGGACGAATCCATCCGCCCGGCATGCCCGTAGAACAAAATGGACCCCTCGTCGTCGCAAATCCAGAATTCCCTGGCCCCTTTCGCCAGGTAAAGGTCCTTTTTCTCGATCAGTTCGCCCATGGCGTTGGATGGAGACCGGATTTCAACGCATAATTCAGGCGCGACAATGTACGGGGTCTCGAGCTGATGTTCTCTGAAAAATTGCGTCGATCCCCAAATCACGTCGGCCACCTTGACGCCTTTCGAGGTTTCGATGCTGCACTCCGGGAAAACCGCGCCATCCGCTTTCTGCTCGTTCAACAGATTTACGATCGCGCCCTGGAAAAAGCTGTGACGATTCGTCGCCGGACTCATCACGATATTGCCCCACTCATTGAGTTCGATTTTAAAAGGGATATCATCCAAAAACTTCATTTCCATCACTTCCGACCACTCCATCCCCGTTCTCCCGACGTGTTGGTTATTCCCGTTTTTTGGTTTCCATATCATACTTTCAGTCGGCTTGCAAAGCCGTCGATATCCCCCTGCACGCCCATCAACACTTCACGCCGCCCCTCGTCCACCGGCCCCTCCAGCGTTGCCGCCGCCAGTTCCTCTTCGGCGGCGGTTTTCCACTGGACCATCAGGGTGTCTTCCACGGCCCGGAAGGCCGATTCGATGCGTTGGGGGAGTTCCGCGTTGGTGGCCTGAACCGGTCTCTCAGCGATTTTTTGACCTTCTGGCGCAGAACGCCGGCGGCCACGTTGGCGGGCAGAAGCCACATCAATCATCCGTTATGTTTTCCCGGTTAAGGTTTGAAGTATCCGTCCGACAAGGTCTCCATAAAGGCTACGATGGCTTCCTCTTCCTCGAGGGTTAGTCCCAGATCTCCGAGTTCGGCATCGTTGACATTGGCCGCAATTTCGGGCGCGGGCCAGCAATCCATTTTCAAGGCTTCAGCTTCGGTTGTGAATAGGTCGGAACATGTACCTTTGGAACTTTTGGCGCCTTTGGAATTTTTGGAACCTTTGGTATCTCGGGTATTGTAAAAATGAACAGTACTCCATAGTGACTTGAAGTATCCATTGTGCGTGTAGGCTTTGGGAAATTTTTTTCCTGGCGCCTTTCCAACGTTTCGGAGTGTGGGCACCTTCTGTTTTCCCATATTTTCGTCCGCGAGATCCGACCACTCAGGCCGCGTTTCTAGAAATTCGGCCAATCCTTTATCAACCCATTTTTTCCCCAGAGGATTGATTTCGCTGCCATCATCCAGATAGACCTCATCCATCGCATACCAAGGGTTTTCAGGGTTTCTGGGAACGCCAAGGTTGTCATATGTGAAATCAGTAAATAGCGGCGGATTGCCTTCTTCATCAGGATTAGATGGATGACAAGCGCTGCACATGGCTTTCCCGTTGAAAAGCGCCATTCCTTTTTTCTCTTTTTTGGTCAATTTAACCTTACCCGAAAGATACAAATCATATTTTGAAGTGAAGGAATTGACCTCCGGCGATCCTTCGTAGGCGCCAATGGCCAGGCCGATGCGGTCATAATTCTCTTCGACCAATGCATTGGTTTCGCAACTGATTTCTTCGCCCCATACTTCCACCCACATGTCAGCGTATTTGGATGCGGCGACCTGTTCGCATACCGCCTTTTTGCTGTCATTGTTTTGTTCCACAGGATTCAGGAAGGGGCCTAATGCCTGGTCCGCAGCTGGATTTCCCAGTATTTCCCCAGTGGCCCGGCCATTCCAAAAGTTGCCGCCGACAAATAACCCTTCACTAGTATCATAATGGAAGACAGGGCTAAGCGTTGCATAGGCCGCGGAAGGTGGTTTTCGATTGCCGAATCGCTGCGGCATGGCGCCCATATAGACTGCTCCATGCATGTTCGTGCCGGGGTTCGGCCCTGTGAACCCGACTTCCGGACCATGGCATTCAGCACAGGCCATCGAGTCAGGTGAAGAGATTTTGTCGAAAAATAATTTTTTCCCTAATGCCTCCTCTTTGGTCAGTTCACCGCCCATGGCAAGGCCGCTAAACATCACTATGGTAGCCAACGCCGTTACGAAAAGCAAAAGCCGATTACCAGATCCCATGATTTTCTCCTTTTCTTGGTGTTTTCGGTCTGTATGCCCGGATGATTTAATAAAGAAAACCGGTGCTCCTTCATCAGGCAACCCGGCTGTCTCATTGAAACCCGTGGTTTTCCGCCCCCGCCTTGCGGTCGGGTTTGGCTTTTTCTGAACTTTATTGTTTTCTACCACGGGTCCTGCACCCAAAAAATACAGCAAAACCCCTATTTTTAGAAGAAAGGCAGAGTAGAGTTTGGAAAAGGAGAATCCTTAAAAGGAGAAAACCCGGAAAAACGGCGATCCGCGTCTCCGGCAAGCTTCGAGAATTATTTCAGGAAATACCTTGGTTAAAGGCAATACCCGTGAATGAATGAGATTCAGTCGGCCTTTTTACCCGTAGAACAGCCTTCCAGGCTGTTCTACGGAGAATTCGTTCACGGGTATTGGGTTTAGTCCCCGGCAAATCGGCCAAGGCGCCGGCTACCGGGTGCTTCTCGCCGCCCGTTGCCGGGGGCTGAACCCCCCGGCAAGTAAAGCAACCGCCCTGAAGGGCGCTCGAAAGATTTTGGCTATCGATAAGCGCACTGGAAGTGGGAAAAGGGTCTCATGCCCCCGCCAGCTCTAATGTCCCGAGCCCCCTTCAGGGGGCTTCCCTTTCTTGCCGGGGGGTTTAGCCCCCGGCAAATCGGCAAATCGGCCACC
>JAABTD010000358.1 GCA_011390065.1 Desulfobacteraceae bacterium | reverse complement strand
GAAATAAAATCAGCGGAACACGACCTGGCGCATCAAGGAGCGATTCACCATTGAAAGAGATCATACTAGGCACAGCCGGCCATATTGACCATGGAAAAACAAGTCTTATCAAGCGGTTGACAGGCGTCAACACCGATCGGTTGAAAGAGGAACAGCAGCGGGGCATCACCATTGAACTGGGCTTCGCCTCTCTGGAACTGCCGGACGGGATTCACGTGGGCATCGTCGATGTGCCGGGGCACGAGAAGTTCGTCAAAAACATGGTGGCCGGGGCCTCGGGCATCGACCTGGTGGCCATGGTCATCGCCGCCGACGAAGGGGTGATGCCCCAGACCGTCGAACATCTGGAGATCTGCTCCCTTCTGGGCATCCGGCACGGTCTGGTGGTGCTGACCAAAATCGACATGGTGGACGAAGAATGGCTGGAACTGGTGCAGGAAGACATCGCCGAATTTCTGGAAGGCACCTTTCTCGAAGGCAGTCCCACTGTGGCGGTCTCGTCCGCGACCGGCGAAGGCATCGACGACTTTCTCAAGGCCCTGGCCGAGGTGGCGGCCCAGGCGCCGGAGCGCAGCCCCATCAACCTTTTTCGCCTCCCCGTGGACCGGGTGTTCACCATGAAAGGATTCGGCACGGTCATCACCGGCGCCCTCACCTCCGGACAGGTGCGGGTGGGCGACCCCATCATGATCTATCCGTCCAAAGTGACGTCCAAGGTCAGAGGGATTCAGGTGCACAACGCCGGGGTTGAAGAGGCCCGCCACGGCATGAGAACCGCCATCAATTTCCAGGGCCTGGACAGGTCTGTTGTCCAGCGGGGGGATGTGGTTTCCACCCCCAACGCCCTGGTCCCCAGCTATATGGTGGACGCGACGGTTCACTATTTGAAAAGCAACCGCAAGCCCATCAAAAACCGGACCCGGGTCCGGTTTCACTCGGGGACCAGTGAGGTGCTCGGCAACCTGATTCTGCTCGAAAGCGACGAACTGGCGTCGGGCGAGACCGCTGTGGCCCAGTTGCGCCTGGACAGCCCGGTCACCCTGGTGCGGGACGATCGCTTCGTCCTCCGGAGCTATTCACCGGTTCGCACCATCGCCGGCGGCCGGGTGCTCGATCCGGCGCCGTCCAAGCACAAACGGTTGCGGCCCGAAGTGGTGGCCGGCGTACGCGCGCTGCTGGACGCGGAACCCGCGACCCTCATCTCCCACCATGTGGACGGGGCCGGATATCGCGGCGTCTCCTTTCCCGAATTGAAGGTGGTCGCCAACCTGTCGGACAAGCCCCTTAACAATGTCCTTCAGGGACTTCTGACCGACCGCACCATCATTCAGGCCGACAAGGAAAACCGGATCTTTGTCCACCGAAACATCTTTGAAAAACTCAAGTCCGAGATCCAGGACCGCCTTGACGCCTACCACCGCGCCCACCCCCTTAAGGCGGGCATGTCCAAGGAGGAAATCAAGTCCAAACTCCCCCCGGTGCTCAGCGTCAAACTGTTCAACATGGTCCTCCAGGGGATGGCCAGAGAAGGGGCGATTTTCCAGGAAGAACGGACCGTCCGGTCCGCATCGCACGCCGTTTCCCTGGGCATCGACCAGGAAGCGGTCAAGGAGAAGATCCTGACGGCCTATCGGAACGGCGGGCTCCGGCCGCCCTATTTCAAAGATTTGCAGCGGGAGCTGGATGTGGACGGCATCCGGTCGCGGGATGTGCTCAACCTGCTGGTGGAAGAAGGCAAACTGGTCAAGGCCAAGGAAGATCTGTTTTTTGACGCGGGGGCCATCGCGGAACTGAAAGCCCGCCTGGCCGCCTATTTCACCGAAAATCCCGACCTGAGCGCCGCCGATTTCAAGGAGATGACCGGCCTGTCCCGAAAATATCTGATCCCGCTTCTGGAATATTTCGACGCCGCCAACGTGACCATCCGGGTGGGCGATGTTCGAAAACTGAGGAAGGGATAAGATGGACGATTTCGAGCAGGGGTTCCGGCAGATGGACGCCGACGCCGTCCGAGCCTATCTGCTCTCCCTGACATCGCCCTGCTTTGAAAGCCAGCTCTTGCAGGTCGCGTTTCCGGACCTGACCATCCGCCGGACCGATCCCCTGATCCTCTATCAGCATCATTTCCTCCTGTTTCACCTGCTTTATGGTCTGAAGGACGGGTTTTACCGGGAGGGCAAACACCTCTTTGTCCATTTCATGCGCACCTTTCTGACCGATTATCCGGCATCGGACCGTTGTCGGTTTTATCGTCCCGAAAACGGTCGGTTCTGCCAGGATGAGACCGATGACGGCGATTACTGCCGGTTCCACCGGGACCAGAACGATTCCGGCGCTTTGGCCCTTTTGTCGGACCGCCATTTTTATCTCGACCGGGCCAATTTTTACGCCATGGACCGACGGACCATCGAAGCGTTCATGAACGGGACCTGGGAAATCCTCAACCATTACGACGACTACCAGAAAAGCTTCGCGGTCCTGGATCTGCCGTTGTCCGCCGACATTCCCATGGTCAAAAAGCGGTTCCGTCGCCTGGCCAAACGGCATCATCCCGACGGCGGGGCGGGCGCCGCCGACCGATTTCACGACATCAACCGCGCCTATCAGGTGCTGATGCGACTCCTGCCGCTGAGACCGGACAGGGAGGCAATCCCATGACATATCCCTTTAAAATCGAATTTGAAAAACCGGATCTGGAACAGTTGACCGCCGGCCACACCGTGGTGGACTTCCATTTCCACACCCATTACTCCGACGGCATGAACTCGGTGGCCACCATCGCCGAGCGGGCTGCTGAACTCAACATCGGGGTGGCCATCACAGATCACAACGCCATCGACGGCGCCCTGGAAATGGATGCCGTCCATGACGTTCTGTCCATCCCCGGCATCGAGATCACTTCCAGCGAGGGCACCCATCTCCTGGTCTATTTTTACGATGTGGAAAGCCTGAAGTGGTTTTACCGGAAAGAGATCGTCCCCTTCATGGGCAAGGGCATCATGACATCCGTGTCCCTGAACCTCAAAGAGCTCATCCGCCGGGCCTGGCAGTACCGGTCGGTGATCATTTTTCCCCATCCCTACTGCGGGGTGTATACAGGGGTCTGCAATCTTCAGTTTTCCAGGGAAGCGATCCAGGACTTGCTGGCCATGGGGGACGGCGTGGAGGTGATCAACGGCGAAAACCTCAACAAATGGAACCTCCAGTGCGCCGTCCTGGGCTTCAATCTGGGGAAAACCGTCACCGGGGGAAGCGACGGCCACACCCTCTTCTATCTGGGCAAGGTGGTCACCTACGCCGAGTGCGCGCCGACGCGTGAAGCTTTCCTCGACGCGGTCAAGGCGGGCCGCACCCGGGTCATGGGCAAAGAGATCCACATCCTCCGGAAAGCCGCCTCCAACTCCATGAAGCTGCGGTCCAACATCAGCAACTACCCGGACCTGTTCGAAAAAAACATTCGTTACGGCTGCACGGTTTTCAACGCCAAATCAAAAAGCCTGCGGGACCGAATGAAGAAACGGTTTAACGGCGCACGGGTGCAGAAGGAGTGATCCGGTGAATTCGGAATGGACATCCCACGGATCGAATGCTCCGGTCCACTGTCCGGACGCTTTCCGGAGCCGCCACCACCGGACCAGGCTGTTGATGCCGGCATGGTAGGAATCCCTCCCGAGTTGCTGGGAATTGGCCTTCAGATACCGGTCGTTGATCCATCGCCGGAGCTTGAAAAGCTTGAAATAGCGGCGCTGATACCCCAGTATCCGTTCGTTTCGGGCCCGGATATCCCCCTTGACCCGTTCCGACAGACCGTCCCGGACCAGCTCCTGCCACCGATCGTCTCCGATGACCCGGTTCAGAGCCAAAAGAACCCGGACCGCGACAGGAAG
>JAABTD010000357.1 GCA_011390065.1 Desulfobacteraceae bacterium | reverse complement strand
GGGATTCGTTTATGAGCGCGTCCCCCACATCACCCTGAAGGCCATCGCCAACAACGCCGAGATCGACGAAATCTGGGAAAAATCCCAGGAAACCCTGGAACCGCTCCGCGAAGAACTCAACAAAACCCTGGGCGAAAACTGGGAGGAATGGGAGATCCCCCGTGAAGCCGGCGACAAATGGCCCGCCAAGGCCAAAACCTTCCACAAACAATGGTGGGACGCCCGCATCAAGCGCCAAAAGGAAATCGACGCCTCCATCGCCGCCAAAGCCGATTCCGAATACCTCTACGACAAGCCCTACGAGGACAAATCCATCGTCCGGGTGGGCGGCCCCTTCACCGTGGAGAGCCTCTCGCCCCACCGCGTCCTGGCCGTGGACGAAAACGACGACCTCATCGACCCCGATCAAAAACCCGCCCCCGACCGCGACGCGGACGAAGCCGACTTCGCCGCCGTCATCCTCGAACACCTGAAAACCACCGGCGTCCAGCAACCCCACAAGGAAGACAAAATCACCTTTTCGTCCATCAGCGGATGGCCGGGCGAATACATCTGCGCCGAAGGCCGGTACGTGGAGGGCGACAGCGAAACCGAACGCCGGGCCGGCGTCTTCATCGGCCCCGAGTTCGGCACCGTCTCCCGCCCCGACCTGGTGGCCGCCGCCCGCGAAGCCGGAGACGCCGGCTTCGACGTGCTCATCGCCTGCGCCTTCAACTACGACGCCCACTCCGCCGACTTCGACAAACTCGGCCGCATCCCCGTTCTCAAAGCCCACATGAACGCCGACCTCCACATGGCTGATGATCTCAAAAACACTGGAACCGGCAACCTGTTTGTGATTTTCGGAGAACCTGATATTGAAGTGGTTAGTGGCTTGTGGCTGGTGGATAGTAAAGGAAGGATGGTGGCGCATTATGACAGTGTTGCGGAGTTATCGGGAGCTGGAAGTCTGGAAGAAATCAATCGATTGGGTTGTCGAGGTTTATCGGGTCTCAAAGGAGTTTCCAAAGGAGGAAAAGTTCGGGCTGACCAGTCAGGTGAGAAGAGCGGCGGCGTCGGTGCCGGCAAACATCGCAGAGGGGGCGGCCCGGACGGGGACCGGGGAATTTCTCCAAAGCCTGAGCGTGGCCAGCGGGTCTCTGGCGGAGGTGGAGACTTTTCTGTTGATCGCCTTCCGGCTGAAGCTTCTGTCGGAGACGGCGTACAAAGATTTGATGCGCGAAGCTGGGGAAATCGGTCGGATGCTCACCGGGCTAAAACGATCACTGCACTCCAGGCGCTGCGCCCCGAAGACTTCCCCCTTCAAATAACCACAAGCCACTACGCACAAGTCACTATCCACGGCGTTGACGTTTTTCACCCCAACAGCGGCGAAGTCCGCTCCAGCGGCCCCGACGGCATCGCCTGCTGGTTCATCGACACCGATTATAATGAGGAAAGCTTCTTTGTCCGCCACGCCTATTTTTTGGGGGCCAGCGACCCATATAAATCTTTAAAAACCACCCTCAAAGCCGAAATCGACAAGGATGCGTGGGAGACGCTGTATAGCGACACGTCGCGGCCATTCGACAAACCCAAGTCGGGGAGGATCGCCGTGAAGGTGATCAATCATTTGGGGGATGAAGTGATGAAGGTGTTTGGGGTGAATTGATGGCGAATCCAGAGCATCATCGACCTCACCCGCGAAGTGATGAAGCTTTTGGGTGGGTAGCCGGAACCGGCTTCGAGCCGGTTTTTAATGATTTAGCCTCGGAATTCATTCCGAGGCGGGGCAGGAGAACGATAATGGCACGCAATTTCAAAGAACTGGAAGCACGAATGCCGCCGGAAATCCTGGCCCGCGCTGAAGCAAGGGCCAAAGAAATATTGGCGGACATGGAGACCATATGCCAGACAAAACCACAAAATACGGCGTCATGCCCTATGACCAATTCAAAGCACGGACCCTTAAAATCGCCAAAGGGGAATGCAAACTCGGCGAGGACGAACCGAAAATCTGGTTCGAATCGCTGAACGCCGCCGCGCAAACTCTCGATGAAGAGGAGATGCGGCTACTGATGCAGCGGCAGCAAAGAATCCAATCATCTTCCCACTTGACTTTTACGCCGAAATGATACAATGTAGATACGATATGCCGCAAAACGCAACGCCGCCCAAACACTGGCAACGCCAACAGCAACCAAATGAACCATCAGGTGGAAACCATGCTATCGAGCATCAAAAAATGGGGAAACAGCCTTGCGGTGCGCCTCCCGATGCCGCTTTTGAAAAGCACCGACCTGCAAGAGGGGACTGCCGTGGAAATTTCCATGTCCGGGCAAAACATCATCATCCAACCCGTCAACGAACCGGATGAATATGATCTGGCCTCGCTTGTGGAGAAGATCACGGACGAAAATCTGCACGCCGAGATCGATACAGGAAAGCCGGTCGGAAATGAAATATGGTAACCCAATACGTTCCCGACAGAGGCCATTTCGTCTGGATTGATTTTGATCCCCAGTCAGGCCACGAACAGGCCGGCAGACGCCCCGCATTGGTCGTATCGCCGGCGATCTATAACGGACGAACCGGGCTGTGCATCCTGTGCCCCGTCACCAACCAGGCAAAAGGATACCCTTTCGAGGTCTCCATCCCTCAAGGGTCGGGCGTGACGGGCGTCGTTTTATCCGATCAAATCAAATCCCTGGACTGGAAAGCGAGAAACGCCGACTTTATCCGTTCAGCCCCCCGTTCCGTCATCCAGGAGGTGATCGCCAAATTAAAACCCTTGGTCCGCTGAACCAAAAAAGTCCTCAACCAGGAAGACATGCGGCCGCTGAAAAAAACCAAAGCCGCCAAAACCCGGCCGACGATGAATGACGCGGCCCCGCGCGAAAGGATGACATGGAATTCCGAATCGCGGACACCTTCACCGACAGCCTCGCCAAACTGACCGGCCAGGAGCAGAAAGCGGTCAAGACCACGGCCTTCGACCTCCAGCTCAACCCCGCCAACCCCGGCCACCGGTTCCACAAGCTCGACCGGGCCAAGGACCCCCATTTCTGGTCCGTCAGCGTCAACCGGGACATCCGGCTCATCATCCACCGGAGCCGGTCCGGCCTGCTGCTCTGCTACGTGGGCCACCACGACGACGCCTACGCCTGGGCCGAGCGCCGGAAGATCGAACGTCATCCCCGGACCGGGGCCGCCCAGCTCGTTGAAATCCGGGAGCGGGTCCAAGAGATCGTCGTTCACCCACCCGTCGCCGCCCCGAAACCTCCCCCGTCATCCACGCCGCTCTTCGTCGATCTCCCCGTCGACGACCTGCTGGGCTACGGCGTGCCCGAGGAATGGATGGCCGATGTCCGGCAAGTGGACGAGGACGGCCTGCTGACCCTGTCCGAGCACCTGCCCCAGGAAGCCGCCGAAGCCCTTCTGGAACTGGCCACCGGCGGCGCGCCCCGCCCCATGGCCGAAACCGCCGGGGACGCGGACCCCTTCCATCACCCCGACGCCCAGCGCCGGTTCCGCATCCTCACCGACACCGCCGAACTCGAACGCGCCCTGGCCTTTCCCTGGGAGAAGTGGACCGTATTTCTCCATCCCGCCCAGCGCCACCTGGTGGAGCGCGACTACAACGGCCCGGCCCGAATCTCCGGGTCCGCCGGCACCGGCAAGACCATCGTGGCCCTGCACCGGGCGGTCCATCTGGCCCGCCGGCATCCCGGCGCCCGCATCCTGCTGACCACCTTTTCCAAGGCCCTGGCCAACGCCCTCCGGACCAAACTGACCCGCCTCGCCGGCAACGAACCCGCCGTCTCCGACCGCATCCACGTCCGGTCCATCACCGGCATCGGGGCCGAGCTGTACGCCCGGACCTTCGGCGACCCGCGACTGGCGCCCCCGG
>JAABTD010000356.1 GCA_011390065.1 Desulfobacteraceae bacterium | reverse complement strand
GGCGGCGGCGCCAGGAACTGCCGGTCGGCGTACCGCTTCTTCGCGACCCCCGGCTACCGCGACTTCATCCTCGGGTTCCGCCTCGCGAGGTCCTCGCCCTGAGCCCTTTTACCCTTTTACCCTTTGCAGGAGCGGAGTCGCGGCCCTGTTCGCGCGAGCGAAGCAGCCGAACAGGGCCGGGACGGAGCGGGGCGACCGCGAGGGGATGAATCCCCACGCTATTAAATGTCGTCCCTACAGGACTGGAATTGCCGAAATATGTCTAAGTCAATGGCCTTGAAAAAGGAAACATCGACAATGAGAGACTTCCACAAGTCCCTTGACCACCCCTGAAAACCTGGACTATACCCAAATGGCTGATCCGTCCATGCGGTACGCGGTTTTGGCGTTGACGCGGTCGATGCTGATTTCGTTTTTATTTTAAAGCGTTTCCAGCACGGACAGCGCCTCGTCAATCTGATCCGGCAGCAGATAGATATGGGGCGAGAGGCGGACCCGGTCCAGTCGCTGGGCCGCTGCGACGCCGTTTTCCTTCAGGCGCTGAAAAATCGCCTCCGTTGAAATTCCATCCTTTTCAAATACCACGATCCCCGTGGGATGATCCTGAAAATCCGACGCCAGCACTCGATATCCGAGGCCGGTGAGCCCGTCGGACAGACGCCGGCTCAACTCGAAAATCCGCTCCCGGACGGTGTCGAAGTCGATGCTTTCCAGGAACCGGAGCGATGCCAGAAAATAGACCCAGTCGCAGATGTTGGGCGTCGAAATCGTGAACCGGTCCACCGAGGGCTTCAGTTCGTCCTTGTAGGGCAGGTAGTTTTCGTCGTCCACCACCGAGTCCGTGCCGACAAAAATCGGTTTGATGGCATCCAGCCGCTCCCGGGCGATATAGAGCCCACCTAATCCAATTGGGCCCGTGAGCCATTTCCATGCGGAAAAGGCCATGAAATCAATGCAGTCCCGCTTGACGTCGATGGGCTGCATCCCCACCCCCTGGGCCCCGTCCAGCACGAAATAGATCTCCCGCTCCCGGCACAATCGCCCCACGTCGTGGATCGGCAACGGCATGCCCGTGCACCAGTGGACGGCGGAGATGGCGATCACCCTGGTCCGTTGGGTGATCCGCTTTTTCAGTGATTCGAAAAAGGCCTCCGGCGTGGTTTCCATGGGCGTCGTGCTCAGGGTGACGCCCTTTTCCCGGAGATGACGCCATGGGTAGACGTTGCTGGGATATTCGTTTTCCAGAAGAATGACCTCGTCGCCCGGCGAGAGCGGCAGGCCGTGGGAGATGAAGTTCATTCCCTCGGCGGTATGATGAATGAGGCCCAGTTCGTCGGTGCGGCAATTCAACAGGCCCGCCAGAATGGTTTTGATCTCGGTTCGAATACGGTTCGGATTTCCCGAGGGATTCAACGTCCCCAGTCTCGCATAGCCTTCCATGAACTCGGCCACTGCCTTCACGGCATGGTCGCCGGCCGGTACAGTGCCGCAGTTGTTCAGCCAGATTTTTTTCCTGTTGATCGCGAATTGATCGTGTATCGATGCCCATCCCATGCCGTCTCCTCGGTTTATGTGATGCGGTTAACAGACTTTTGGGGCGTCGCCGCCCGATAATAGTGAGTTATCTACAGGATAAGGCCGCTGCAATCAACCCTGGTTTTTGGATTCCGGTTTGGATGAAAGTTTTTTTAGAGGAGGGCTAAAATGTTTTTACCCCATTCAGTTGGGTGAAAAAGTATGATGGGTCGTTGTCATGCCATAGGGGTTGGTTTGATAGGGGTGTAATCAGGAGGTGTTATGGCAACGTACAGGGTTGTGGATGATGCGTGGCCCACATTTTGCTAGACTGTAGCGCTAACCGTTTGATTTGCCTCTTTATGGAGAATGGTTTTCCATGAGAGGCCTTTTTGAAGATGGGTTCAACAAAGTAAGGAGGTTCAATGACAAGATTAAAGAAATTCAGGCCATGGTTTTCCCGCCTGGGCGTGTTGCTCGCGGCGGGATTTCTGGTGTTCGCGGGCGTCGGGTGCGATGATTCGGATTCGACGTTTTCACCGTCCACACAACAGACCAGCGTCGGCGTCTTTGCCGACGCCCCCGTGGACGGCATCGAGTACGAGACCGAGACCCAGCGCGGCGTCACCGCCAACGGCGGCGAGTTTCTCTACCTCGAGGGAGAGACGGTTACCTTCTTCATCGGCGGCATCGTCCTCGGGACCTGTCAGGCCGAACCGGTGGTCACCCCGGTGGATCTCGTGGAAGAGGCCGAGGATGAACAGCATCCCTTCGTGATCAACATCGTCCGGTTTCTGATCACCCTGGATGCGGACGACACCCTGGACAACGGCATCCTGATCACCAACGAGATGGCGACGACAGCCATCGACCTGGCGTTGGACTTCCATGTATCCGTCGAAGCGTTCGAGAAAAGCGATCAGGTCAATAAAGCCCTTTTCCAACTGACCCGGCACCGGGGCAGGGGCGTCCCGCGCGGATTGCTGAGGAAAAGCCTGGCCATCGTCCATCTCCACCAGACGCTTCTCAATCTGGAATTCGATCCGGATTTTTATTCGGATGACGACGGCGACGGCGCCTCTGAATGGGAAGGCGATTGCGACGACAACGACGCCGATGTCCAACCTGGCAATTGCCCTGAGTCGCCCGAGGACAGCGTGACCCTTGAAAACGGCTTCATCATTGGATTCACGGGCGTGGATTACAACGTAAACGGAACTTCCACCTGGCATTACAGCGTCCGGGAAACTGAATCCGCTCAGGATTTGAGCAACTGGGTGCTCCAATTGCCGGAATGCGCCGCCAATGAGGCGGTTGTTTCGGTTTCCCCCCAGGAAGGCAGCGAGGTGGTCGGGCCCAACCCCGATCCCAATGCAGGATTCATCGGCGTAAAATGGAATACCGGCGCGGGATTCGAGACGGGGGAATTCAGCGTGACGGTCAATGGCCATTGGGACATCGGACCGGTTCAGGTGGCTGCTAAAGGACCGGATGTCGCCCTGGGCGAGTTGAAGGGGCCGTTTTGCGTGGAAACTACCCCCGGAGACGAAGACGGCGACGGATATACGGTGGAACAAGGCGATGCCGATGACAACGATCCCACCGTCTATCCCGGCGCGCCTGAAATTTGCGGCAACAACGTCGACGAGGATCAGGACGGCAAAGCCGAGTCCTGCCTGGCGACGGGTATTTTCCTTCTGGGCCGGCAGGGCGTCGAGGGACTCGCGTATGAGACCTACACTGTGGACGGTGCGGTCAACATCACCGGCATCACGGATGAAACCGGTCATTTCGAATACCTGCCCGGCGAGGAGATCGCCTTTTTTATCGGCGATATCGAACTGGGCCGGATCGAGGCTCAGGCCGTGATCACGCCCATGAAGCTTGTGCCCGGCGGGTCCCTGACTACCGGCGCGGTGGTCAACATCGCCCGTTTGCTCATGAGCCTGGACGACGACGGCTTCAACGGCAACGGCGTGGTCATTTCAGCGGCGGTTCAGCGAGTGGCCGTCGGCGTGAACATCGACTTTTCCGTGATGGATCTTCTGGCCGAACTGCGTGAGCTGATCGGAGAATTGACGGCGGTCCGGGAAGTCGGACCGGGCGGTCTGGTCATCGTCATCAAGGTCAAGGATATGCTCGAAGAGACCGATGCAATCGAGGATGAACTGACCGAAGACGCCGATGGGGACGGCTTCAGCGTGGCCGAGGGCGACTGCGATGATGAGAATGCGGACATTAACCCGGACGTCGAAGAGGTCTGCGACGATGATATCGACTGGAACTGCGACGGCAACGCCGGCTGCGAGCAAGTGGTCGATACCGTCCTTCTCTCCAATGAGTTTGAGATCACCTATGACGGAGTGGATTACAATGACG
>JAABTD010000017.1 GCA_011390065.1 Desulfobacteraceae bacterium | reverse complement strand
AATCGCCTGCCGATTCCCATTGGACAACTCCCCGGACATGTCCTATATTTCACGCTGGTTTCAACCCTGAAACGCGCCAAGGAGGAGGATCGGCATTGTCATGAAAGTGATCATTTGCGGGGGTGGGAAATTCACCCGATATCTGCTGTCGCGGCTGGGGGATCTGTGGCGGATTACCGTCATCGATCAGGACGAGAGCCGTTTGAACGATTTGCCCGCATTGTATCCCATTGTGGAAAAGGCGGTTGCAGGGGATGCCTCAAGTCCGGTGTTGTTGGACGATGTGGATATTGCTTCAGCGGATTATGTGCTCGTTCTGACCAACAATGACAAGGTGAACCTGGCCGCGGCCCGGTACGCCCGTGAAAAAGGGGTGCATCATATTCTGGCGCTCAACAACGATGAGGACCTGGAAAAAAAGTTTCGGGAACTGGGAATATACACCCTGGTGACCGGCAATGTGATCGGGTCCACGCTTTACCACTATCTCCAGGATCCCCGCATCAATGTTTTCCCCGTGGCCCAGGGCCGGGGGGAAGTGGTGGAGGTCGAGGTCCTGCGGGAACACTGGCTGATGGGCGTCGGCATCGGGGGGTTCGAGGACCCCACCTGGCGCATCGCCGGCGTATTTCGGGGCGGAGAGCTGCTGGACCCGGATGCCGACACCGTCCTAAAGGAGAGCGACCGGATCATCCTCGCAGGGAAGCGGGGGTTTTTCCGCTCCGTGTGCACCCACCTGGCCTGCGCCCATGTCCCTTTTCCCATGGCCTGGGGGTCGGGGATGCTGCTGATCCTGAGCGGCGGAGACGAGACGGCTGTGGAATCGATGATGGAAGAGGCCATGTACCTCGCGCTCAACACCCATATATCCCATGTGGTCATCCTCCGGCATGGGAAGGCGCCCCATCCGGAAGCGCTCATCGAAGAGTGGCGCAGCAATTTCGATGTCCGGGTTCGGGTTGTCGATAAAAATCCGCTGAGGGACCTGCCGGATTTATGCCGGGAGGAAAATATCGGCCTGGTGGTCTTGCGGCCCCTGGAGAAGTCGTTCTTAAAGGCCCTGACATCATCCGAGATGATGGAACTGGCTCATTCGCTGCCCTGTCCCATGCTGGTATCCCGCCGGTCCATGCCCTATAAACGGATTCTGGCGCCCTTCCACAGGGCGCCGCGGTCCGAGATGGCGTTGGAGACGGCCATCGATGTGGCCGAGGAGCTGGAGGCGGAGATCGATGCCGCCGTGGTGCATGCGCCGGACTTCATCCACGACGAACACGGCCGGGAGCAGAACACGCCCAATGAACGGTTCAGCCGGGTGCGGGAGCTGAGTCACCTCAGAAAGATCAGCATCGGCGAAGTGTCCCGGGAGGGCAACCCCGTGCGGGAGTTGACCGCGCTGGCAGAGGCGTATGATCTGATGGTGGTGGGGTCTTCATCGGACGAGAAAGAGTTTTTCAGCCCCAACATCGGGGAACTGCTCACCGAACGGACCCCATGTTCGGTCCTGGTGGTGGCCCGGGAACCCGAGTTGTGATCGGCCAGAACGCTTATGCCCTGCTGATGGTGTCGGTCGCGGTTCTTCTGTTGCCGGGCGTCAGCATCCTGCTCCGCATTCCGGCGGTGGTGCTCGAGATTATTTTCGGCGTGGTGCTGGGAAAGAGCGTCCTCCAATTCACATTTGCGGGCGATTGGCTCCCCTTTCTCGCGGATCTGGGGTTTTTGCTGCTGATGTTCCAGGCGGGCATGGAAATTGATTTCGTCGCGTTGCAGCGCCAGAGCAAGGGACAGCTTCTGTTTCATGTGGCGTTATTCGCCGCCACACTGGCCCTGTCCTTCGGCGCGGCCCTGCTGTTGAACCGGGGCATGTTCATGGCCCTGGTGCTTTCCACCACCTCCCTGGGACTGGTGATGCCCACCCTCAAGGAGGCGGGATTGAGCAAAACCGAGTTGGGGCAGTCCATACTGATCGCGGCCACGCTGGCCGATTTTTTAACCCTGTTCGGGATCACCTTTTACATCCTCTACATTCAGCAGGGGTTTGGCTGGGAGTTTGCCAAACCCCTGGCCCTTTTCGTGGGGTTCGGGATTCTGTTGCGCCTCGGACGGCTCTGGGCCTGGTGGAACCCGGATCAGGCGGCGCTGCTGCTGGGCCTTCGGGAAGACGCCCAGGAGATCGGAGTTCGCTTCTCCATCGCCCTGCTTTTCCTGTTTGTGGGGCTTTCCGAACTGGTTCACCTGGAGCCGGTGCTGGGGGCCTTTCTGGGGGGCAGTGTGCTGTCCTATGTGTTCCGGGAAAAGGGCGTTCTGGAAACCAAGCTGTCTGCCATGGGGTTCGGTTTTCTCATTCCGGTCTTTTTTATCCATGTGGGCATGCAGTTCGACCTGGGCAACATTCTGGGGGCCGATGCCCTGATTTTCACGGCCAAGCTGCTGGGTTTCGCCCTGGTGGTGAAGCTCGTCCCGGCGGTCCTGCTGCTGCTCATGGGCCGCCCGTTCCGCCAGGTGCTCCAGACCGGGTTTCTCCTTTCTGCCCGACTCAGCCTCATCATCGCGGCGGCGGCCATCGGGGTTGAGAACGAGCTGATCTCCGGGGCCGCCAGAGACGCCATCGTTTTTCTGGCCCTGATCACCTGCTTTCTGGGGCCGACGCTGTTCAAGCTGGTCACGATAGGCGCCCCGAAGCCGCCGAAAAAGGTGGGAAAGGAGGAATCGTAATTTACCTGAACGCATTAAAGCCGACCTCTCCGGTCGGTCGGAAACGGCCGAAGGGATGACCGGGGTCAGTTTTCATGAATCATTTTCAGTCCGTTATTCCCTGTCCATTTGAATCATATCCGTCCCCGGCGGCACATCCAGATCGAAAATATCGTCCGGCAATGGTTCATCGAAGGTGAAATCGGTCAGGGTGATGCGGGTGATGTCGCCGTAGTCGTTGTGTGTGGCAATCTGCGCCACGATGAAACGGTCTTTTGATACGGAGAGATAGACAGCCGCGATGTCATGCGTTTTCTGCTTGGGAAGGAGTTTCAGGCGGTAATGTCCGGGCTCGGCGTCCGGTTCCAGTCTCACCTCGAAGCTTTTCCGAATCTCCCGGATATCCGAGAGAAAGCTGGCCCCCTTGCCGTCCCCGAAATAGGCCGGGGCCCGGCCCACCATCACCTGGTTGTCTTCGGGACGCCAGATCCACAGGGTTTCGCCGTCGGTGAGGATCACCTGCCGTTCGGGCCGCTCGTATTCCCAGCGCATCCGGTCCGGCGGCCGGACAAAAAGATGGCCGGTGGCCGTGTCGGTGATGTCCATGGCCGCCAGGGTCGATTCCTGATGGAAGTTGGCGGAAAAGCTTCGGCCGGCGTAGCGGTTCTCGATCTGGTCGAGGATGTCGTCCAGGGTCGCTTCGGGTTGGGGGTTGGTTTCAGAGGCGGCTGTCGGGGGATCGGCTTCTTGACCCCGGGCAGGCGTCAGGGTCAGCAGGAACCCCAGCATTGCCAGGGTGAAAACGGCGAAAAAGAGGTTCCGGCTCAAGCGCGCGGATGCCGCAGGCCAGGAGTTTTTGAGATAAGATGTCGTCAAGATTGTAAAAATCCTCGTCCCTGAGTTCGATCAGGTTGAAATGATTGTTTTTAAAGAGGCGTCGTTTCCGTTCCTTCTCTTCGGACCGCTCCGATCCCCCCCGGCACTCGAGGCAGACCCGGCCTTCCGGCAAGTAGAAGGTGACGTAAATCTCTTCTTCCAGGGGCAGCCGTTTTCCGTGGGCATGGCGGACGCCGGTCATGTAAAGCCAGTTGTCCACAATGATCTCCTCCTTGGAGGCCACAAAATGGCCGTCCGAGGTTCGATGCCGGGATCGTTTGCGGCCGGGCTGCTCAGGGGCCCGGAGGTCGGCCTCCTTTTCGGGTTCATCCTCCCTGAGCCATAAATCCTCCATATCCATATCCAGCAGGAAGACGCTCTGCTCCGGCTTTTTCCCGACCACGGCCATCTTGCCGGTCTGTTTTTTCCCCGTCTTCCCGTCCGGCCGGGCGACGGTCCCTTGGTTCTGAAGCTGGTCGTTGTGAAATTTTCCTTCCTGGACCGTGCCGTCGGGAAAGGTCAGCCGCCCCTGCCCGTGGTAATAGCCTTCCTTGAACTCCCCCTCGTACCGGGCGCCGTTTCCATAAACCAGGCGACCATAGCCATGGCATTTGCCGGCCTTGAGCCGGCCCACATACGAGGCCCCGCCGGGATAGGTCATCTCGCCGCGGCCCTCCGGCCGGTTGTTCGCGAACTGGCCGTCGTATTTGAAGCCGTTGGGAAGGATCAGGGTTCCCGGCCCATGGCGCCGGTCGTCCCGGAATTGCCCCTCGTAGCGGGCGCCGTCCGGGAAAGAGAGGTCTCCCCGGCCGTTGAATCGACCGTTTTCAAACTGGCCATGATAGACGGCGCCGTCGGGAAAGTAAAGGGATCCATACCCATGACACCGGCCTTGCCTGAAATGGCCTTCGTACCGAAAGCCGCTGGCAAAGGTCATGTCGCCCTGTCCGTGGCGTTTGTTGCGGCGAAAGCGTCCCACATAGACGGCGCCGCTGGGATAGAACAGGGTCCCGTGACCCTCCAGAGCGCCTGCCTTGAATTCCCCTTCATAGCGGCGACCATCCGGAAAGACCATGACCCCGCAGCCGTCGAGGCGGCCGTCCGTAAAGCGACCGGTCAGTTCGGCGCCGTCGCCCCGACGCCGGGTTTCAGCGTCCTTCGGCCTGAATGGCCGTATCCGCGCGAATGGCGACGCCGGGGATTCAGAGGTCGGCTCTTCATCGGGGGATGGGACGGTTCTCCGTTTGCGCTGGAACTCTCTTTTCAGCGACTTGCCGCGTTGAAACGGGGTCATGGACAGATCTCCGGGAGGCTGTTTTCGCATCTTTCCAAACCATTTCAAATGATTCTGAACGAACGCGAAAAGTATTCCATCCATCCCCGAATTCGTCAACAGGCCGGGGCACTATCCCGCTGGTGACGTCTCGTCCCGTCGACCCCGTTTTCAGGACAGCATTCGGATCATCCGTTTTAAATCTTCATCCCCTTCGATGGGGCCCAGGTTCACCTCAGCGGTTTGTTCCACCGGCGGGGTGAGGCCGAACACCGCCAGGCAGAGAGCGTCGATGAGTTCAAGGCGTTCCCCGATGTCCGCTGCATCCACATGGGGGATTCGCACCCCTTGCATGGACAGGGTTTCCATGTTTTGTCCCCGGCGCTGTTCCTCGAACCGGGCGGCCTTTTCCAGGGTGTTGACATAGTCCTGCTTTTTGGCTGAAACGGCGGACCACAGGTCCGGGGTGTCCGGCAGTTCATGGAAAAGGGACAGGGTGAAATCGAGAAGCCGTTCCGGATCCCGGGCCACAAAGTCGATGTTCTGAAAAAAAAGCTGCAGAAAATTGATCCGGGGCTCGGACCACCGGAACCGGCAGTTGCGCAGTTTGGCCCGGAACAGGGCCTGGCGGTCGGGCGGCGCGCCGGCGGCCACGGCATCCACCAGACGGGGGTCCGGGTTCCGGTCGATGTGGAGCCGGTCCAGAAACGCCGCCGCAGCCGACTCGGGCAGTTGGACCTCGGCCGTTCCCCGGCCGTCGGGAAAAGTGAATCGGGCCGTGGGCGGCGGATGGCTCAGGCGGGCCAGGATCTGTTCCGCATCCGCTGGTTCCAGGTTCGCGTCCGCCAGCAACGGTTCCAGTTTCGCCTGGAGCTTTTCGTCTGGAAAGCAGATCAGTTCCAGGATCGTCTGGGATTCCGCTTTGTCTCCGTCGCCCACGGCGTCGGTCAGTTCGGCGCCGGAGGCGGGGGAGATCAGGGAGTCGAGGGTTTGCACCACGTTCCCGTTAAGATCCATGCCTTCTCCGAGCACTTCCCGCAACCGAGCGGCGATGACGGCGTATCGGTCTGTATCGATCATCTTTGTTCCTTACGCCCCGTAAAGGTAAGGGCGCATTTTCGTTTGGAGGATCTCCTTCTGGACGGCGCCGGGAATGGTCTCCTTGAGCCGCCCGTTGTCGAAGATGAGAAAGGTGGGGACGCTCATCACCTGGAACCGCGTGGCGGTCAAAGGGTTCTGGTCGATGTTGAGCTTTCCCACCCGGGCTTTCCCCTGCCACTCCCTGGCCAGTGCGGCCATCACCGGAGTCATGGTCCGGCAGGGGCCGCACCACGGCGCCCAGCAGTCCATCAGCACCGGCAACGGGGATTTGAGAACCTTCATCTCGAAATCCCGATCCGTGACCATAACCGGCGCAGCGGTCAGGAGGATGTCCGTGGCCACAGAGGACTGGCACTTCCCACATTTGGCGGTCTGTCCCGCCCGATCCGCCGGGATCCGGTTTTGGGTTCCGCAGGAGGGGCATCGTATGAGATAGGCATTGGTTCGCGCCATACAGCAGATCTCCTTTCATCAGTGGTCACATCACGCCGTAGGCTTTCAGTTTTTTGTGAAGCGTCTTCCGGGTGATGCCCAGACGGCGGGCCGCTTCGCTTTTGTTGCCGCCCGTGGCCGCCATGGTCTGTAAGATAGTGGCTTTTTCCACATCTTCAAGGGAAACGTCGCCGCGGGAGCGAGCGGCGGTTCCCGGTTCAGGGACGGCGGCCGGATTCGGTTCACGGAAGGGAGCGGGTCCGACGCCGGTAAAATCTTTTTCATCCAGGTACTCGGCCCGGGTCAGGACCACGGCGCGTTCCACTGCGTTCATCAATTCCCGCACATTGCCCGGCCAGTCCCCCCGGGTCAGTCGGTCCATGGCCTCCGGAGTGAAGCCCTTGACGGGTTTTCGGTTTTTTTCGGCAAAAAGATGGAGAAAATGATCGGCCAGCAGGGGGATGTCCTCCCGCCGCTCCCGCAGGGGCGGCACGTGGAGGCTCACCACATTGAGGCGATAGTAAAGGTCCTCGCGGAAGCCCCCTTGGGCGATGAGATCCGCCAAGTCCTTGTTGGTGGCGGCGATGACCCGGACATCCACGGGGATGACCGCCTCGCCGCCCACCCGGGTCAGCTCCCGTTCCTGGAGGACCCGGAGGAGCTTGGCCTGCATGGTGAGGGCCATTTCGCTCACCTCGTCCAGAAAGAGGCTGCCGCCGGAGGCCTGAACAAACCGCCCCTCCTTTCGCCGATCGGCGCCGGTGAAGGCCCCTTTTTCATGGCCGAAAAGTTCCGATTCCAACAGGGTCTCGGTAATGGCGGCGCAGTTGATCTTGACAAAGGGGCCGTCTTTCCGCGGGCTGTTGTAGTGGACCGCCGCGGCGATCAGCTCTTTTCCGGCGCCCGATTCGCCGGTGATCATGATCGTGGCCTCAGAGGGCGCCGCCTGGGCCACCGTTTCCAGCAGACCTGCCATGGCCGCGCTCCGGCCAATGATCCGACGCCGGTCGAACCGGTCCCCGAGTTCGGCCTTGAGCCGGCGATTTTCATCTTTCAACCGGGTATGCTCCATGGCCCGCTCCATGGTCACCCGGAGCTTTTCAAAATCCAGGGGTTTGGTCAAATAGTCGTAGGCCCCTTTTTTAAGCGCCGCCACGGCGGTTTCCACCGAGGAATAGGCCGTCATGACGATCACCGGGATGGCCGGGTTGAGCGTCTTGATCCGTTCCAGCGCCTCGATGCCCGACACCTTGAGCATCCGGATGTCCATGAGCGCCAGGTCGAAAGGCCCCTTTTCCACCTGTTCGACGGCGGTCTGCCCGTCGTCGGCTTCGGCGACGGCGTATCCCCAGCCCCTCAGAAGGGTCTTGAGCATGGTGCGGTGGGCCGCATCGTCGTCAACCACCAGTACTGTGTTCTCAGGGGTCATGATTTTTGTTGCTTCTCCTGTCCCGTGTCCGTGTCGAAGACGAGGGCGACGGTGGTTCCCCGGCCCTTCCGGCTGACGATGTCGAGGCGGCCGCCGTGGGCTTTCATGATGTTGTCGGCGATGGCCAGCCCCAGGCCGGTGCCGGAAGGTTTGGTGGTAAAATAGGGATCGAAGACGCGGGGAAGGTCTTCGGGGTCGATGCCGGCCCCGGCGTCTGAAACCCGAATCACAGGCCGGTTGGCTTCGTCCCGATCGACGGCCACGGTCAGGATGCCGCCGGACGCCATGGCTTCCACGGCATTGAGGTAGAGGTTGAGGAGCACCTGGTTGATTCGGTCCGCGTCGATCACTGCTTTTCCTGCGTCCGCGCCGATTTGGGTTGTGATGACGATGCCGGCCTCTTCGGCCCGCTTTTTTATCAGCTGAAGGGAGGCATCGATGAAGCGTTTCAGGTCGATGGGGGATGGGGAGAGGGTGACGGGTCGGGCGAATTCCAGAAGGCCGTTGACCACCCGGTTGAGACGATCCACCTCGCCGATAAGGATGTCGGCCGCCTCCCGGTCTTCGGGAACATTCGGATACCGCTCCCGGAAATAGGTGGCGAATCCCTTGACCGAACTCAAAGGGTTGCGGATCTCATGGGCCACTCCGGCGGCCAGTCGGCCCACCGCCGCCAGCCGCTCGTTTTTTTCGATGCGTTTCCGGAGGGCCCGGATTTCACTGAGGTCCTTGAACACAAGCACATATCCGAGAAACCCGCCGGTTTCGTCGTGGAGCCGGGAAGCGGTCACCGCCAGGGGGATCGCCCGATCCGGCCCCAGGGGGCAGTCGATTTCCTGTTCGGGAATGGCGTTGCCGATTTCCAGATCCCTGACCGGTCCCCACAGGGCCGTCGGGATTTCGTCCCGGAGGGGCTTGCCGATGACGTCTTCCGGGCGGCGATCGAGGATGGCGGCGGCGGTCTGGTTAAAGGAGATCACGCGACCGGCGCCGTCAGTGGCCAGGAGCCCCACGGGAATGTTTTCCACCAGGGTGTCGGAAAATGCCTGAACCCGCGACAGGGACCTCCGGGCCGACCGGTAGTTGTGGGTCAGAAACAGGAGAAAGATGCCGGCGAACCCCAGAAAGAGGAAGATGGCGCCCATGACCACTGTGTGGCGCTGGTCCACGCGCCGGGCCGCCTCCACGGTGCTCATGTCGAGGCCCACGAAGATGGCGGTGGGCGCTTCGGGGTCGGGGCCCCGTCCCGGCCACATATGGCGGCCCATGCCCATATGGCCCTGGGGGGCGCGGGTGGGGAAAAATCGACGGAAGACCTCGAAGATCCGGGCGCCGTCGGGCCTCTGGACGGTGCGCCACCGCAGGGCCTCGGATCGGACCGCATCGGCCATGTTGAGATCCGACCCGTATCGGCGGTCGATGCGGTCTGGGTCGCTGTGGGCCAGGACCCGGCCGTCTGCGTCGGCCACCAGCAGATAGGCGATGTCCGGCTGTTGGGCTGTTTCCATGAGCAGCCGCTGAAGCTTGAAATCGGGGTTCCCGCCGTACATCCGTCCCATGCCCATCATCCCCATGCCGGTGCGGGTTCCGGCCTCGAAAGAGCGGATCAGGGCGGCGCCCTTCTCCGTCAGCAGCCTGATGCTGTTCTCTTTCTGCCGGTTGAGGTTCTGGAGGGTCATGAGGGTGAAGATGGGAAACAGGATGGCAAGAGCCCCCAGAAAGAGCCAGGGGGGGATGCCGCCGGGCCAGAAGCGGGCGGTAGAAACGGATGCGGCGGCGGAACCCTCTTCAATCATGCAAGATCCAACGCCCCCTCCAGATCCGCGATAATATCGTCCGGATCCTCCAGCCCCACCGACAGCCGGATCAGCCCTTCGCCGATCCCCGCTTCCTTCCGTTCCGCCGGCGTGTAGGTGGCGTGGGTCATGGAAGCCGGGTGCTGGATCAGGGTTTCGCAGTCCCCCAGGCTGACGGCCAGGATGCACAGCGAGACCGCGTTCATGATGGTCTTGCCGGCGGCCAGTCCCCCTTTGACCTCAAAGGCGAGCATCCCGCCGAATTTGCGCATCTGATCCCGGGCGACGCCGTGGCCCGGATGAGAGGGCAGACCCGGGTAGTGGACGGCGTCGACCTTGGGATGGGCGTCCAGCCACTGGGCGATCCTGAGGCCGCTGTCGCAGTGGCGCTCCATGCGCAGGGCCAGGGTCTTGATGCCGCGCAGAAACAGCCAGGCGTTGAACGGGCTCATGGCCGGTCCGTAATGATGGGCGTATTCCTGCCGGATGCGGTCGATTATGGCGGCGTTGCTCACGATGACGCCGCCGATGATGTCGCCGTGCCCTCCCAGGTATTTGGTGGCGGAGTGGACCACGATTTCGGCCCCCAGTTCTAAGGGGCGCTGGAGGTAAGGCGAGGCGAAGGTGTTGTCAACGACCAGGGGGATGCCGTGTTTTTGGGCCACCGATCCCCAGAGCCGGATGTCCAGGATGTCCAGGGTGGGATTGGCGGGGGTCTCCATGTAAAGAAAGCGGGTCCGGTCGTCGATCAGCGCTTCAATCTGTTCGGCGGTGCGGCCGGTCGATGGCGCGATGAACCGGGATTCGATGGAGAGATCCTTGAAATGGCGGTTGAACAGGGAAAAAGTCCCGCCGTACAGGGTGGTGCAGGAGACGAAATTATCCCCCGGCTTGGCCAGAGAGAGGCCCACCGCGGCAATGGCCGACATGCCCGAAGCCGTGGCGATGGCCGCTTCGCCCCCCTCCAGAACCGCCATCTTCTCCTGCAAAAGGGCCACGGTGGGATTGCCGATCCGGGTGTACACGAACCCCTCTTCCGTTCCGTCGAAGATGCCGGCCCCATGATCGGCGGACTGGAACCGGTAGGTTGACGTCATATGAATGGGGGCCACCAGGTCCAGGGAGGTGGTGTGGACGGTGTGGACGCCGTGAACGATCTGCGTCTCCAGAGAGAGGGGCCTGGTTGGTTTGGTCTGTTTCATGGGAGCCTCCTTGCCGGCGGGGTCGCGGGATTCGACGACAATGGGCGGCGGTCCATTGACGCGGACTTTATTTCAATATATAGGATGTCCATCAGTGCTTGCAAACTTTTTCACCAGCGCAACGGCTTTACGGATTTTACCTGTACATGGCGGGAGAACATCATGGATACAACCATCAGTTCCTGCGAGGAGCAGATCGCATCGGTATTTCGAAACATCGGCGGATTCGGGTGGAAGGAGGCGGAAATCTGGGCCGGATTCTGCGACGCCGTGGGCATGGACCCGGTTCCCTTTCTGAAAGTGATGCTGGAAAACATTTGTCATGTCCAGGGCTGCCCGTCCGGGGGAAGCGTGCCGGGCGGCTGCTCCGGCGGATCTCCTGAACTCTGGGTGGTGCTGAAGGGCGGGAAGACCCGGTTTCAGCTGGTGCTGCCGGAGGCTTCTTCGGCATAGTCGGGGCGGATGCCGCTGTAAGCGCGCTGCCGGGCCTGGGCCGCCGCCTGGAGCGGGCCGACCTTGACGTCCACATAATCGTAGACCCGGGCCGTTTTTTTGCCCGGCGAGGGACGGAGGACCCGGCCCAGGTACTGGATCACCCGGCCGCTGAACCGGATGGGGGTGGCGATGAACAAAGTGGAGAGGTCCGGGCAGTCGAACCCTTCGCCCACGAGCTGGCCCGTGGCCACCAGGACCCGCATCTCGCCGGCGTTGAGCCGGTCCAGGACCTCCCGGCGTTTGGCCGGACTCAGATCTCCGGTGAGCAGACCCGCCGGGATGCCGTGGCGGAACCGGAGGATGGCCTGGAGGGTTTCGCAGTGGTGTTTCCGGTCCGACAACACCAGAATGGCCCCCCGCTCCCGGGCCGCCTCTGCGGCCACGTCGGCGGCGACAAGGTGGTTGCGCCCGTCGTCATGGGTCAGTTCCGAGAGCATCTTGCTGTAGTCCCGAACCGGATCGGAACGGGCTTCGAATTCGGTCTCCCGGACGATGACCTCGGCTTGCAGTATATGGCCTTTTTCCACCAGATCGGTGGTCTGCACTTCATGGTGAAGATCTCCCAGATGCCAGTAGATGAGCCGGGAGAGCTTGTCCCGTCGCCAGGGAGTGGCGGACAGACCCAGCAGGCAGCGTGAATCAAAGGCGCTCACCGCTTCGGTGAAGGTGCGGCTGGGGGTCCGGTGGCATTCATCCACGATGAGATAACCGGTATGACGGGCCGCCTCCCCGGCGCATTTGTAGAGCGACTGGATCAGCGCCACGGTGACCGTTCTCCCCGTCTCCCGCTTTCCACCGCCGATGAACCCCACCTCGGCTTCGGGGATGGAGAGAAACGACCCGATCCGGTTCACCCACTGATCGGCCAGTTCCCGGGTATGGACCACGATCAGGGCCGGCTGGCGCCGCCGGGCGATCATGGAAAGGGCCATGACGGTTTTACCGCTGCCGGTGGGGGCGCACAGGACGCCGAAATCCTTGGACAGCATGGCGGAGACCGCCGTCTCTTGAAAGGCGGCCAACTCGCCGGAGAACCGGAAATCCACCGGCGGAAAGGAACGGCGCCGGTCGTCGATTTCGTGAGGAATCCCCGCCTTGCGGCACAAAAGGATCAGATGCCGGATATACCCACGGGGGATGGCCAGACCGCCGTTCGGCGTCTCGCGGCAGAAAGACAGGTATTCCGGCACCCCCTGATTCCATCGCCCCTGCCGCTCGTTTTCCAGCCATTTGGGGTTTTTAAACCGGAGCCGGTCCTTGAGTTGGGCGGCCAGGCCGTCGGGAACATCTGAAAGGAACAGACGGTTTTTGAGGGTGATCTGCAAGGGGCGGCGGCCGATCAGGAGGGAAGCAGGTCGTAGAAATAGGTCATGGCGTCGGACCGGGTGATGATGCCGATGAGCCGCCCGTCTTCCACCACCGGCAGCCGGCCGATGTCGTGGCGGATCATGAGACGGACCGCCTGCATGGGGCTGATGTCGGGTTCGATGGTCACGACGTTGGCGCTCATGAACGCTTTGACCGGGGCGTCGTATTGTCGGTCCTGCCGGAGTTTGGCGAAATCCCGCCGCGAGATAATCCCCAGGATGCGCCCGTCGCTATCCACCACCGGCATGCCGGTGCAGCCCTTTTCCCGGAGGATCATGGCGGCCTCCTTCATGGGGATGTCCGGTGGGACGGCGGTCACCGGGAAGGACATGAGGTCGCTGATCTGAACCGAGGCTTGCTGGTTGCCCTGGATCAGGTCCCGGATCATTCCCTCGATGGCTTCGGGGTTGGCCGATTTGAGCATGGCCGATCCCGCCGCGGGGTGGCCTCCGCCGCCCAGGCGCCGCATGACGGCGCCCAAATCCAGGGCTTCCACAGCGCTCCGGCCGATGACCATGCACCGATCGTCTTTGTTGGAGAAGATGCCGAAGGCCGCATCGACGTTGAGGATCTGGCGGTACATGTTGACCACCACCGACAACCCCCCCACATGCCCCTTGGTCCGCTGCCGGTTAAAACTGATGCTGTACCCGTTGATGGTCTCCCGCCGGGTCTCCTGGAGCATGTTGAAAAGTATGTCCTTCTGCTTTTCGCCATAGGCGGGTCTGAGCAGGTTGCCTACAATGGCCAGATCGGCGCCCTTTTCCAGCAGGAAAGCAGCGGCCCGGGCGTCTTCGGGCCGGGTGGCGGGGAACAGGAGACTGCCGGTGTCTTCGTAAAGGCCCGCCAGAAAGAGGGTGGCCTGCATGGGGCTCAGGGGCCGGTCGTCGGCGATGAGCTTGCGAAGCATCAGGGTGATGACGGCCCCCATCGGCTCCTGACACTGCCACCCGGCGGCGATGTCCCCCGGCGGCGCGTGGTGGTCCCACAAGACGATGTCGAGGTCCGATTTGTCCCGGAGGGCCTGGGCCCGGCCCAGTCGATTCCAACGGTTGACATCCACCACGATCAGACGTCGAACCCGGTCGGGATCGATGTCGTCCCAGAAGATGGTTTCAAAGATGTCCTTGTGGATCGACAAAAACGCCTTGACATTGGCATTGACCGCCCGGGAAAGGATGGGGGTCGCCTCCGGGTAGAGGATGGATGCGCAGATCAGCGACGCCATCGCGTCGAAATCGGTATTCCGGTGGGTGACGATAACCTGTTCCATGGTCTTTGAAACGGGGTCGGTCAGCCCGTTTTCCCCGGCTCCTTTATCTCTCCGTCGGCATCGACGACCTCGTCCTGATCCCAGCCGACCATGGGGCGGGGTTCGTCGGCCCCTTCGCGATGTTCCAGGGCGAGTTGCTGTTTGTAGTCGTATTCGAGCTTGACCCGGTACTGGTTCATCTCGGCCTGCTTGTCGATGGCCTTTTTGGCCAGCAGAAACCGCAGATAGATCATCCAGATGAAAATGGTCAGGGCCACCGCCACTGCGGTGATAAAGACCCATTTGTACCGGCTCAGGGTCTCGATTCCCAACTGGCCCATATAGGTGACCAGATTGGGCACCACCCAGTAGGCGAGCACCCCTATCAGGAGGAGAAAGCCGATGGTGAAGATGTTGAATCCGGAGACCGCCGACACCACCCTTTCCAGACTGTTGGCGTCGGAGGCGGCGTCCCATTCCCGTTTGCCGCCGGGGCCCTCCTGCTCGTCTCCGTAGAAGAGGGCGATGTAGGCTCTGACCGTAAAGGCGAACAGCAGGATGATCCCTAATGGGATTCCGACGGCGGCCACGAACCAGGCCCGGAAGGGGAAGGGTTCGTCCTCCCGCTGGAGGCGGACTTCATAATTTTCAAAAGGTCCGAAGGTCTTTTCGAAATAATACTTGTTGAAATCGCTGAGGCTCCTGCCGTCGGTCTCATGGATGACATTGCCCTTTTGGTCCAGCACCTGGAGCCAGGATTTGCGGCCCGATTTCATCACGGCCACGGCAAATATCTCCAGTTCGAGCAGGAAGAGCACCACGGCAATGACGATAAAGGCGGTCTTGTTCTCGCGGATCAGCTCAGCGATGTTTTTATTTGCCATATGTATTTCCCTTTGATTTCATATCCTTTTTTCGATAAAAGAAAGGTTCGAAGGTTCAATTCGAATCTTGAAAGAACTAAATTAAAAACTATATCACAAGCCTGCGGAAAGATTCAAGGCGGAAAAAGAAAGAACAAGGTGCTGTAATGAAAGAGATACGGAAGATCGCCAGGGAACGGATGAAAGGATATTGCCGGGTTTGCCCGGTCTGCGACGGAAAAGCCTGCGCCGGGGAGGTGCCGGGCATGGGCGGGCTGGGAACCGGATCCTCTTTCATGGCCAATGTCGCAGCGCTTTCGGCCAGAAAGCTCAACATGCGGCTGATCCATGATGCGGCGACGCCGGATACCCGAATCCATCTTTTCGGCAAGGATCTGGCGTTGCCGGTGCTGGCCGCCCCCATCGGGGGCGTCTCCTTCAATATGGGCGGAGAGATCTCCGAGGAAGACTACATCGACGCCGTCCTGGGAGGGTGCCGGGAGCAGGGGACCCTCGGCTGCACCGGGGACGGGGCCCCGGATTTCATCCACGAGACGGCCTTCGCGGCCATCCGGAAGCAAAACGGCGCCGGCATTCCTTTCATCAAACCCTGGGAGACGCCCGAACTCTATCAGAAACTGGAAAAGGCCGAGGCCTCGGGGGCCGAGGCCGTGGGCATCGACATCGACGCCGCGGGCCTCATCACCTTGCGCCTCATGGGCCGCCCGGTCTCCCCAAAACCGCCGGAACGCCTTCGGGAGATCATTGAAAACACCCCGTTGAAGTGCATTCTCAAAGGGATCATGACCCCGGATGAAGCCCGACTGGCGGTGGATGTGGGGGCGGCGGGCATCGTGGTGTCCAACCACGGCGGTCGGGTCCTGGACGGGACCCCCGGCGTGGCGGATGTGCTGCCGGCTGTGGCCGGCGCGGTCAAGGGGCAGATCGCCATCCTGGCCGACGGCGGGGTGCGAACCGGCGGCGATGTCCTCAAGATGCTGGCCATGGGGGCCGACGCCGTCATGATCGGGCGGCCCTTTTCCGTGGCGGCGGTGGGCGGGCTCCGCGAAGGGGTCAGAACCTATCTGGAAAGGATCGCTTCGGAACTGGTTCAGGCCATGATTCTGACCGGATGCCCGGATGTCGCCTCCGTGGGCCCCGGGATCCTGTATGATCCGGCGGCATGGGAGGGCGCCGATCGATGAAAAAGGTCATCATCTCGGTGGTGGGGCGGGACCGTCCCGGCATTATCGCCACTGTCACCCGGTTTCTATTCGATAGAGGGTGCAATGTGGAGAACGTGAGCCAGACCATCCTCCAGGCGCAGTTTTCGGGAATTTTCATCGCCTCCATCCCGGCGGACGCCGCTGCAGACGAGCTGGAGATGAGCCTGGTCGACGCCATCGCTCATCTGGGCATGTTTGCCCATGTCCGGGATCTGTCGGCGGCCGAAGCGAATCCGGTGTTCGAGGACGCCGAGCCGTTTGTCATCTCCACCCGAGGTCCCGACCGTAAAGGGCTGGTGGCGCGGGTCACCGAGGTCATCGCCGCCTACGGGGTGAACGTGACGAACCTCCAGGCGGTTTTCAAGGGGGGCGATGACCCGGACCGGAACGTCATGATCTACGAAGTCGATATCCCCCGGGGCGTGGATCGGCAGGCCCTTCAGACAGACCTGCGGAAAACGGCCGCCGAACTGGATCTGGACATCGCCATTCAACATCGGAACATTTTCGAGGCCATTAATCGGATCTGAGTTTTGCGCCGGATTGCCGAACGCTGTCGGCGCTAATGATTCCCCGCTCCATTCCGGACCACCAGCCAATACGTCACTCCCAGGGCCAGGATGACGGCGGCGCTGGCCCAGATGTATTCGGGGCCGACGGCGTTGAAATCGAAGACGATCACCTTCCGGGCGATGGCCATCAGCGCCGTGGCCAGGACGATGTTGACGTGAATGATGTCGTCCCGGAGATAGAGGGTGATGTTCTGGAAGATTTCAATGGCGATGAGCACCGCCATGAAGGCGCCGAAGGTGGTGAAGATGTCGCTGATGTTGAGGAGGAAATAGGGTTCCACCTGGAGGCGCTGATAGAGCACCCAGACGATGTCCCCGATGCCCCAGAGGATGATCAGCACCATGAGCACCGCCATGATGCGCACGGCGAACCGGATCACCTTGTGGAGAAAACAGATCAGGGGGTCTTCGGTCCGCACCCGGCACTCGGATGCGAGGCCGGTTTTTTCGGCGCGGAGGTCTTTTTCGTTGAGTTCGTCGGTCATAAGGTCCGTTGTCTTTCGTCGAAAGCATTGCGTCTTGTTTAAAATAATAGGATACTGGAGATGATCGTGGATTTCAAGGGCGATAGCCCGGCCTTTCCGCGACGCGACCCAACCCGCAACCCTAAATATAAGGAACCGCCATGGAAAAACAGATCCTGCTGGCTCTGGATGATTCGCTTTATTCCAAGCATGCTGTGGAATACGCAGCCCGCATGGCCGGGAAAATTGTTGACCTCAAACTGACCCTTTTCTCTGTCCAGCCCGCCATTTCGCTTTTTCTCACCGACGAGGCCAAAAAGGATGTCCGGGCCCAGGCCGCACTGGAGAAGATGAAGCGGAAAAACGCGGAAAAGGCCCTGTCGACTTTAGAGGCGTACAAGACCCTGTTGGAGGAACGGGGCATCGATGGGTCGCGCATCGAGACCAAGACCCGACCCAAAAAACTGGGCCTGGCGAGGGATATCCTTGAGGAGGCGGAAAAAGGACGATACGACGCCATTGTGGTGGGCCGGCGGGGCGTCTCCAAGCTCCAGGAGATGTTCTCCGGAAGCGTCACCACCAACCTTCTGGAACATTCCAGGGTCATCCCGGTCTGGATGGTGGACGGTCTGGTGGAAAACGATCGCGTCATGGCGGCCGTGGACGGCTCGGAAAGCGCCCTCAGGGCGGTGGATCACCTCAGTTTCCTGTTCTCCCGATCCCCCGACGTCAGCTTCACCCTGGTTCATGCGGCGCCCAAACTCAAGGACTACTGCGAAATCGATTTCGGTGAAGACGCCCAAGAATTGGAAGACGTTATTATCCAGGGCGACAAGCGGTGCGTGGAAAACTTCATGGTCCACGCCTACGCCAAATTCAAAGCCGCCGGCATCGAAAAGGATCGGATCGAGATCCGGGAGCTGCCCGGAAACCTGAGCGTGGGCAAGGCCCTCCAGGCGGAAGCCGAACGCGGCGACTACGGCACGGTGGTCTTCGGCCGCCGGGGCATCAATAAAGCCTTTTTCATGGGCAGCGTCTCCAACTACCTCATCAACAAACTGTCAAACCGCGCCTTATGGCTGATATCCTGAAAGAAAACGCCTCATGTTGACCCAAAGAGAGATTCTGTCCACCCTCGAAATGCTTCAGAACGAGCATCTGGATGTGCGCACCGTTACCCTCGGCATTAACCTGTTCGACTGTGCCAGCCATGAACCGGAACGGCTCAGGGAGAACGTCCGGAACCGGATCGCCGCCGTTGCCGGCCATCTGGTGACGGTCTGCAACGAGGTGGGCGACAAATACGGCATTCCCGTGGTGAACAAGCGGATCGCCGTCAGCCCGGTCGCGGCCTTCGGCGCGGCTCACGCTTCCGAGGACCTGGTCGCAGTAGCTGAAACCATGGATGCGGCCGCCGGCTCGGTGAACGTCGATTTTATTGGCGGATTTTCGGCCCTTGTGGAAAAGGGCATGGCCCGGGGCGATCGGGCCCTCATCGAAGCGATTCCCGATGCCATGGCCCGGACAGAGCGGGTTTGCGCTTCGATCAACGTGGCCTCCTCCAGAGCCGGCATCAACATGGACGCCGTGAGCCTCATGGGCAGGACCATCAAGCGGGCGGCCGCCCTTACGGCCCAGCGGGACGGCATCGGCTGCGCCAAGCTCTGCGTCTTTGCCAACATTCCCCAGGACATCCCCTTCATGGCCGGGGCCTATCTGGGCATCGGCGAGGCGGACGCCGTGATCAACGTCGGCGTTTCCGGCCCCGGAGTGGTCAAAAAGGCCATCGACAGAGCCCTGGAGGCCCATCCGGATATGGACTTGGGGCAGATTTCCGAACTGATCAAGCGAACCGCCTATAAGGTGACCCGCGTGGGCGAGCTGATCGGCCGGGAGGTGGCCGAACAACTGGGCATCGCCTTCGGCGTGGTGGATCTTTCCCTTGCACCCACCCCCAATGTGGGGGATTCGGTGGGGGAAATCTTCCAGAGCCTGGGGTTGAAGGCCATCGGCGTGCCGGGCACCACCGCCGCGCTGGCCCTGTTAAACGATGCGGTGAAAAAGGGCGGGGCGTTTGCCAGTTCCCATGTGGGGGGGTTGAGCGGGGCCTTCATTCCGGTGAGCGAGGACTTGAACATCTCGGAATCGGCCGAAGCCGGACACCTTTCCCTGGAAAAACTGGAGGCCGTCACCAGCGTCTGTTCCGTGGGCCTGGACATGGTGGCCCTTCCCGGCGATACGTCCGAGGAGACCCTGGCCGCCATCATCGCCGATGAGATGGCCATCGGCGTGATCAACAAAAAAACCACCGCCGCCCGGCTCATCCCGGTTCCGGGCAAGAAGGCCGGGGAAAAGGCCTATTTCGGCGGCCTGCTGGGCCAATCGGTGATCATGCCGGTCAACAACGCCGCCGGCGACAACCGCTTTATCCGCCACGGCGGGCGGATTCCGGCGCCGATTCACAGTTTGAACAACTGAAGGCCCCGCCCGTCATGCAGATTCCCACCAGAGAAGAATGCGGCCGCTTCATCAGGGAAATGGAGATGCTCGAGAACATCATTTCCCATTCGCGGCTGGTGTGCCGGGTGGCGATGTTGCTGACCGATCATCTCATTGCATTGCATGTCGCCCTCAACCGGGACTTGGTCCGGGCCTCGGCCCTGCTCCACGACATCACCAAGACCCGGAGTTTCGATACCCGGGAAGACCATGCGCGGACAGGAGAAGAATTCCTCCTGCAGCGGGGCTATCCCGAGGTGGGGGAGATCGTGGGGCAGCACGTCTGCCTGGAACGGTTCAATCCGGCCGGGCCGTTCACGGAAGCCGAGATTGTCAATTACGCCGACAAGCGGGTGCTCCATGATCGGGTCGCCTCCCTGGACGACCGGATGGCCTATATCAGGGATCGTTATTGCAAACAGGTGGCGCACCGGGAGCGGCTGCGGGATCTCTGGGAGGAAACCCGTGAGCTGGAGCGAAAAATCTTCCGGCAATTGCCTTTCGGGCCCGAGGAGCTTCGCCGGCGGCTGGGGAAAGGAAGATGGACCTGAAAAAGGCCGGGGGAGCCCCCCGGCCTTTGCTGGCGTTGCGCGATAAATAGTGTCGTCAGTTGGCCACGGCCCGTTTCTGCTGCTGGTTGAGCAGTTCCTGGGCTTTTTTGTTGCCCAGATAGCACGCCTCTTTCAGATCGTCTTCGGCCCGTTTGTTGTTCCCGAGCTTGTTGTAAACGATCGCCCGGTTGTAATAGGCCAGTGCGTAGTTGGGTTTCAACTCGATGGCGCTGTTGAAGACCTCCAGGGCCTCTTCGAAACGGCCGTCGTTGTAGAGCGATTTCCCTTTTTCGACCCGGTCCATGGCCACGGTGGAATGGGTGGGGGTTTTGGGAACCGACTTGAATTCGTAGTTGCAGTGTTTGCAGATCTTCGCCTTGAAAAGGACCCGTTCGGCGCAGCGGGGGCAGGTTTTCATGCTCTCGATGGTGCGCTGCTCGATTTTTTCCCGGATCTTCTTGTCCACGGTGGTCTGGTATTTTTCCAGTATCCGTTCCATGAAAATGGCGAAGGGTCTTTCATCGGTTTCGTAGATGGAGATCTGATGATCGATCTCCCGCTGGACGATGAGCTGGTTTTCCTGGAAATCGGGAAGGATCAGCGAAAAATCGGCCAGGAGTTCGATGATCTGACCGTATTTGTCCAACTGGAGGTTCTGGATGGCCGCCGACGCCCCGATTTCGTTTTTGATGTTTTCCAGCTTGAAATAGTCCAGGGCGTTTTTGATGAGGGTCTGGGTGCCGTCCCGGATGGTTTTTTCCAGGGTGGTGGTATCGTGCTCCTTTTTCAGCCGCCGGATTTTTCGTTCGTATTTGTCCTTGAGCGCCTTCATCGACGCCTCGTGCTCCTGCTCCATATACCGCCGGGTGATGATGTAGGTAATGAGCAGGGAAAAAATCGAGGAGAAGATGGTGGAGATAAAAGAGACGCTTTTGTTGGGGATCTGAAACGGCAGATATGCCGACAGCCCCACGGCAACGGACCCCAAAATGATAAGACTGGTGTAAATGTTCATGGATTTACCTCCCAATGGGGCCAATTTATAGAAATTACCGTTTGGGTGCAATACTTTTGTACACTATCCCGGCAATTCTGCGCCGGATCGTCGTCGCAGGGTCGCAGTCACTCATTTCTGGCGTAGGGCAGCACCAGATTCAGCACCACCCCCAAAATCCCCGCCAACCCAATCCCCTGCAACGTAAACTTCCCGGCCGAAAACGCCATACCCCCGATCCCGAAGACCAGAATCAATGCCACGATGGCCAGATTTCGCGGTTCCATCAGGTCCTCTCCCGCCTTGACCAGGCTGTTCAACCCCACCACCATGATGGCGCCGAACAAAAGCAGCATGATGCCGCCCATCACCGGCGCGGGGATGGTCTGAAGCACCGAGCCCACCTTGCCGATGAAGGCCAGCGCGATGGCGAACAGCGCCGCCCAGGTCATGATGGCCGGGTTGAAGACCTTGGTCAGGGCCACGGCGCCCGTGACCTCGGAGTAGGTTGTATTCGGCGGCCCCCCCAGAAACGACGCAAAAGAGGTGGCGATGCCGTCGCCCATCATGGTCCGGTGGACCCCCGGATCATCCAGGTAGTTTTTGCCGGTGATGGAGGAGATGGCCAGCACATCGCCGAAATGTTCGATGGCCGGTGCGATGGCCACGGGCACGATGAAAAAGATGGCCTCCCAGCTCCAGGCGGGAAAGACGAAATTGGGGACGGCGATCCAGGCGGCCTCCGCCACCGGGGAGAAATCGACGATGCCGAAAAACAGGGACAGCGCATATCCTGCTGCAATCCCGCAGAGGATGGGAATCAGCCGCAGCATCCCCCTTCCCCGCAAAGACGCCAGAATGGTCACGGCCAAAGAAACCATGGAGATGATCAGCGCCCGCCCCTCGGGAACCAGGACCGCCGATCCGTCGCCGGTCTTGCCCATGGCCATGTTGACGGCTATCGGCGCCAGGATGAGGCCGATGACCATGATCACCGGGCCGGTCACCACCGGCGGCAGGATCCGCAGCACCATGTCGGTCCCCCGCCAGAGGATCAGCAGACTGAGCGCGATGTAGACGACGCCGGCCGCCGCCAGGCCGCACATGGTGGCGGGAATCCCCCAGTTCTGAACGCCGTAGATGATGGGAGCGATGAAGGCGAAGGACGAGGCCAAAAAAATGGGGATCATCCGTTTGGTGATCCCCTGGAAAATGAGGGTGCCGGCTCCCGCCGTGAAGAGGGCCACGTTGGGGTCGAGCCCGGTCAGGAGCGGGACGAGCACCAGGGCGCCGAAGGCCACGAAGAGCATCTGGCCCCCCAGGAGGCTGTCTTGGATCCGGAATCGGTATTCGGTGGAATGGACGGCGGCGTCGGACATGGGATTCTCCTTTATTTGGTGCCGAAGATTTTGTCGCCGGCGTCTCCGAGCCCCGGCAGGATGTAGCCGACCTCGTTGAGTTTTTCATCGATCGCCGCCACATAGACATCGACGTCCGGGTGGGCTTTTTCCAGCCGTTCGATGCCTTCGGGCGCAGCCACGAGGAAAATGCCCCGGATGTGAGGGCACCCGGCCTCCTTGATCAGATCGATGGTCGCAATGAGGGTGCCGCCCGTGGCCAGCATGGGATCGAGGATCAGCGCGATCCGTTCCTCCATCTGACTGGTCATCTTGACGTAGTATCGGACCGGTTCCAGGGTCTCTTCGTTGCGGTAGAGCCCCACGACGCTCACCCGGGCCGACGGGATCATGTCGAGCACGCCGTCCATCATCCCGAGACCGGCCCGCAGGATGGGCACCACCGTGATTTTTTTTCCTTTGATCCGTTCGACCGTCACCGGACCGGCCCAGCCCTCCACGGTGCGGGTTTCCGTCTCCAGATCCTTGGTGGCTTCGTAAGTCAACAGACGACCGACTTCCGATGCGAGATCCCGGAAGTCTTTGGTGGAGATGTGCTGTTCTCGCATGAGTCCCAGTTTGTGTCGGATGAGCGGGTGGTTGACGACATGTACGGGCACGGCGGTCTCCTTCTGCTGGTTCGGTATGATCGGTTCAACTTGTCGAAGGTCTCGGGTCGGCGGTCGAATCAGATCCTTCAGAAATCTCCCAGCGTCCTTTGGAAGGTGTAGTGGACGGGGTTGATCACCAGTTTCTCATAGGCGGGCTCGGTCCTTCCGGTGGCGTAATTCAGGGGAAGCGATACCACAAAAAAAACGGAACCGACCACCGTCGCCAGAAACCCGGCCGGCCGGAGCAGGAAAAAATCGACCATCATCTCTTCGCCGCTGATTTCTTGTAGGCGCGTCTCTTCTGCGGTCGTCACATCCTGTTCGGCGCAGCGGCCGGCGGCCGGGTGGCACATCAGTCCGCCAAGGGTCAGCGCTACCAGGAGGCTCAGGGCCTTCATTGCCGTCGTTTTCATCTGTCCCTCCTTCGGGGATGGCCGGAGACGCTTTGTTCACCCGGCAACCCGGTTGTGGTGATGGGAACGCGCGGCATCTCCATCCGCCCGATTGACAGGCGGGCCGCCTTCTTCTAAGTAAAGAAAGCCAATGTGCCTGTCAAGCTAAAAGGAAGCATCATGACCCTCCCCTCTCCCTATATCGAAGTGGCTGTCGCCCTGCCCGTGGACGGGACGTTTACCTTCAGCGTGCCTGCGGCCCTGAGCCCGTTTGCAGCGACAGGCAAACGGGTGCTGGCGCCCTTCGGAAACCGCCGCGTCACCGGTTACATCCTCGGGGAGGGACGTCCCCCGGACAACAAGGGCGGCGGCTACGAGATCCGGCACATCCTGGACATCCTGGACGAAACCCCCCTGTTCCCCCCGGAGATGATCGATTTTTTCCGATGGATCGCCCGGTACTACCTTTATCCCCTGGGGGAAGTGATCCACAATGCCTTGCCCGCCGGCCTCAATGTCTATGATTATACCGTTGAATCCCTCACCGACGAGGGACGACAGGCCCTTTCAGAAACTGGCCTGCCCCCCCTTCAGTCGGCCGTGCTCCAAACCTTGAAAAACAGTCCCCTGCGGTTAAAAGAGATCCGCAGCCGCCTGAAGACCGAGGCGCCCCTGTCGGTGATCTACACCCTGGAAAAAAAAGGCTGGCTCGCGCGGACCCGGGAGATGCGCGGCGCCCGGACCCGGGCGCGCATGGAACGGTGGGTTGCCCTTGCCGATGATCCGCCGCCTCCGGAAGCGTTGGTTGCGGCCCGGCGGCGGATCGTCGATATTCTGATCCGGGAAGGGGCCATGCCCCTCAAAACCCTTCGGGAACAGGACAGATCTGCATCTCGGCGGGTCAATCCTCTTGTGGAGGCGGGATATCTGGTCGTTTTTGAAAAACCGGTTTACCGGGATCCATTCGGGGAGGTCATCCGACCCGACCGGCCCCTGACCCTGACCCGGGCCCAGGGGCGCGTGGTCTCGGACGTGTCCGCAGCCATGGGAAAGGGGTTTTCAGTCCATTTGTTGGCCGGAGTGACCGGGTCGGGCAAGACCGAGGTGTACCTCCAGCTGGCCGATGTCGCCGTCCGTCGGGGTCGGGGGGTGCTGGTGCTGGCGCCGGAGATCGCCCTGGTCGCTCAGATGGAGTACCGGTTCCGGGCCCGTTTCGGGGAGCGCGTGGCCGTACTCCACAGCGGTTTGAGCGGGGGAGAGCGGTATGATCAATGGCGGCGCATCATGTCGGGCGGGGCCGACATCGTCATCGGGGCCCGGTCCGCGGTCTTCGCCCCCCTCCGGGATCCGGGCCTCATCGTGGTGGATGAAGAACACGATCCCTCCTACAAGCAGGAGCGGGATCTGCTCTACAATGGCCGGGACATGGCCGTGATCCGCGCCCGGCATTCAGATTGCGTGGCCTTGCTGGGATCGGCCACCCCATCGATTCAGTCCTATCATAACGCGGTATCCGGGCGGTTCGTCGAGCACGTCCTCAACCGGCGGATATCGGATCGTTCCCTGCCGGAAATCGAGATTGTCGATCTGCGCCGGATTCCGGACCGACAGGGCGCCCGACGCTTTTTCACGCCGGCCCTCCATACCGCCATGAAAGAGACCCTTGATCGGGGGGAGCAGACGCTCATCTTCCTCAACCGCCGGGGATTTGCCACCTACCCGGTCTGCGGCGGTTGCGGGGAAGCTGTCCGGTGCAAACACTGCGACATCACTTTGACCCTCCACCAGGCGGCCAACGCCTATAAATGCCATTACTGCGGCTTCTCCCGGCCCTCCGCGGCCGGGTGTCCGGTTTGCGGGTCGGCCTCCATCAAGTTGTTGGGGTTCGGCACCGAAAAGGTGGAGGCTGCGGTCAAAACCCTTTTTCCCGAGGCTCGGGCGGCGCGGATGGATCGGGACGCCACGGCCCGGAAAGGATCGCTCTTCAAGATCCTGAAGGATTTGAGAAGCGGGGCCATCGACATTCTGGTGGGAACCCAGATGGTGACCAAGGGGCATGATTTTCCCAATATCACGTTGGTGGGGATCGTCTGCGCCGACCTCTCCCTCAGCTTTCCCGATTTCAGGGCCGGAGAGCGGACCTTCCAGCTTCTGGCCCAGGTGGCGGGCCGGGCCGGCCGGGGGGATGCGCCGGGCCGGGTCATCCTCCAGACTTATAATCCCGGTCATTTCAGCATCACCACAGCCCGTCAGCAGGATTTTCGGGCCTTCTACCGCCGGGAAATCGATTTCCGGAAGACGCTGGACTATCCGCCTTTCTCGCGATTGATCCAGATCCGGATCAGTGGTAAAGTTTCCGCCAAGACCCGAAACGCGGCTGAACGGTTGGGGGGTCTGTGCCGGGAGCTTCTGGCCAGCGAACCGACCTTGCGTTCGGCAATATCGGTCATGGGACCCATCGAAGGGTCGCCCCACCGGGTAGCGGAAAAATACCGGTGGCAGATGCTTTTGAAGGGAAAGACCGCGGCCGCCCTGCACCGGTTCGTTGAGGGGCTTCGTTTTCGGGATCCGGCCCTGTTCGGGAACCGGGCCGTTCGGGTGACGGTCGATGTGGATCCCGTCAATATGCTTTAACCCCCAGTAAGAGGAGCGATTTCCTTGGTCCAACTCCCTAACTTCATTCGCCGGTCGGTTCTCCCGTGGGTGCTGATCCTGGCCGTTCTCTGGATCGGCGGACCCGGCGTTCCCGACCGGGCCGCCGCCCAACCCGCCGCGACGCCGGCGGCCAGCCCCAACGCCCCCTTTCCGCTGATGGTTCCCCAGATCAAGACCTCGTCGGAGGTCGACCGGCTGGAGAAATCGGCGACCGACGTCATCGCGGCGGAAAAGGAGAACCTGGACCGGCTACAGGCGCAACTGGAAAGCGTCCGGGCCTTCCAAAAAAGCATGGCCACCGAGATCAACGGCCACCATCTTCAGCTGACGGCCCACGCCAATCTTCTGGCTTCGCCCGCGGCCGGCATCGGAGTGATCGAAAAGGCCCGGGCGGCCCACCAGACGGCCCTGAACCGGATCGAAACCCGGCTGGCGGATCTCGTCCAGCGCCGGGAGGCCGTCCGGCAGCGCCTGGAAGCGGCCGAGAACCAGTACAGCCTGAACCAGAAGCAACTGACCGAGATCAACGCCCAAACCGCCGATCCGGCCCGGACCCAGGCGATGGTGGAGCAGCTCCAGGCCCTGATCCGGCTCCTGGCCCGCAAGATCAACCTGCTGGAAACCATCGACGGAATTTACACCGAGGCCATCGTCTCCCTGGAAGAATTGCAGACCTCCTTTGGCCGGCTGGTTCCCAAATTCGAGGAGACCCGCCAGCAAAAGCGGAAAGAGGTGCTGTTCGAGCGGAAGGGGCTGCCCCTCCTGGAGTTGACCGGGGAGCGGATCCAATCGGCCCTGGCGGAAATCCGGTCGAGCGCGGGGGAGCTGTTCACCCGCGCTTACTGGATCGACCAGTTCCGGGGGATTCAGGATTTCCATATCTGGCTGACCCTCTCCTTCCTGCTGGTGCTGGCGGTGGTGGAGTACCTGCTGCTGCGGCTGCGCCGGTACTGCCGCTATCTGGACGCCGCCTACGATTTGTCCCGGCGCTATCCGTGGCGCCATTTTACGCTGTCCCTTTTTCAGCGATCCCTTCTTCAGGCCGGATTTACGGCTTTCGTTTACGCCCACGCCAAAATCCGGGGGTTTTACGACAACGTGCCCTTAAGCCATGCGGTGGTCCATATCCTGTTCATTGTTCTATGCTGCCGCTGGGGGTACGATTTCATCCATCTGTGGAACGAACGGTCGGACAACAAGATTCCCGAACGGCTGGTGCGACAACTGCGCCTGCTGATCTTTATCCTGGGGTTCTTCGCCGTGGGATACACGGCTCTCTCGTGGTTGCTGGGCGAATTCAACGTCATCCTCTCTTTTGCCCGCATCCTGTTTCTGTTGACGGTGCTGGTCTGGGGAGCCTTCTTCTGGCGGGTGTTCCGGGATGTGGACCCGGATGCGGCCCGGATCGGCCGCCTGGCCTCTTTTTTCCGGCGGACGCCGACGGAGCCGTCGGTCGAGTCGGAAAGCTCCCGCATCGGCCGGGCCATCAAAACCGCGCTCATCGGCGCGGGGGACGTGATATGGATCGGGGCCCTCCTGTTGGAAGTGGCCGGTTACGGGTCCCTGGCGGCTTTCTGGCTGGTATCCTGGGGGCTCACGGCGGTGTTCGGTCTCTGGATCATCCTGGCCTATAAAATGCTGCGGGAATGGGGGCGGACCGCCAAGGCGGCGCCGAAGCCCCTGGCCGCCGAGCCGTCGGTCACGGTCAAGGCCTCGGTTCCCCTGCGGTGGCTGCTGCAGAAGCTGTGCTGGATCGGGTGGGGGATCGGGCTGGTGCTCGCCCTGATCGTTGCCTGGGGGGCGGACCGGCAGGTGGTGGTGGGGCTTTTCAATGTGGCGCGCCACTCCTTCACCATCGGCGGTCTCGACATCAGCCTGGCGGGGATCTTCAACGTTGTGCTGATTCTGCTGGTGATCCATGCCCTGACCCGGATCTGGCGGAGTTTCCTGCTCTATCAGGTGCTGGCCGACAGCGGCCTGGAGACGGGCCTGAAGCACTCCATCACCATCATCACCATTTACCTCATCTGGGGGGTGGGGATCATCGTCGCCCTCAACGCCCTGGGGGTCAGCACCACCTCCCTGGCGGTGGCCTTCGGCGCCCTCTCCATCGGCCTCGGCTTCGGCCTCCAGAACATCTTTTCCAACTTCATCTCGGGGATCATCCTCCTTTTCGAGCGACCCATCCAGGTGGGCGACGCCGTGGAGGTCAACGGGGTCTGGGGGGAGGTGACCCGGATCAACGTCCGATCCACCGTGGTCAAGACCTACGACAACGCGGCCCTGATCATCCCCAACTCCGATTTCATCAGCAGCCAGGTGACCAACTGGAGTTTCAAGGACATGCGGATCCGCCGGATCATCAAGGTGGGCGTGGCCTACGGGTCGGACATCGAGAAGGTGCGTCGGGTCCTGCTGGAGATCCCGGACGGAATCCCCAACGCCCTTAAATATCCCCGGCCGGTGGTGCTCTTTACGGAGTTTGGCGACAGCTCCCTAGACTTCCAGCTGCGGGTCTGGACCGACATCGACAACATGCTGACGGTGGACACCAACATCCGGTTCGAGATCGACCGACGGTTCCGGGAAAACGGCATCCAGATTCCCTTTCCCCAGCGGGATGTGCATCTCTATCCCGCCGGAGACGGAGGAAAACGGCCGTTGGCCGATGCGCCGGAGGAGGAGAGGTCGCCCCCCTCCGGCGATGAGCCCCCCGGACCGGTCAGTGCTTGAAGCTCCGCTGGCCCGTATAGACCATGGCCACTCCGGCGTCGTTGCAGGCTTCGATGGACTGGTAGTCGTTGCCCGATCCGCCCGGCTGGATCACCGATGTGATGCCTTCCCGAATGCCCACGTCCACGCCGTCCCGGAAGGGGAAAAAGGCGTCGCTGACCATGGCCGCGCCGATGAGACCGCCGTTTTCTTCAGCCACCCGGGCGTCGATGGCCGCTTTTTTATCGGCGTCCGCCAGGTCGTTGTAGGGCAGGGCGTGTTCCAGAAAGCAGTACCGGTCGGCCAGCTTCCGGTAGGCCTTGTCCCGGGCGATTTCCGCCACGCCCACCCGGTCCTGTTCGCCGGTGCCGATGCCCACGGTGCAATTGTCTTTTACGTAGATGACGGAATTGGAGGTGATGCCCGATTCCACCAGCCAACCGAAGAGCAGGTCGTCGTATTCCGCGTCGGTGGGTTCCCGCTGGATTCGATAGGTTTTACCCTTGTAATCGTGGCTGGCCGGGGTCAGATCCGCCTTGGACCGGGCCTCGGGCACAAAGGACCACTGGGCCACCACGCCGCCGTCCATGAGCGACTTGAACTCCACCACCCGTTGCCCCACAAAGGTCTGGAGCCGCTCGATGGCCCGGATGCGGATCACCCGCAGATTTTTCCGGCGGGCCAGAATCTCCAGGCACCCGTCTTCGAAATCGGGGGCGACGACGACCTCGGCGTACTGGGCCGAAACGGCCTCGGCCGTAGCTTTGTCAACCGCCCGATTGAGGGCGATGCACCCGCCGAAGGCCGCCACCCGGTCGGCCATGTAGGCCTTTTCGTAGGCGTCGGCCAAGGCGTTCGCCCGGGCCGCCCCGCAGGGGTTGTTGTGCTTGACGATGACCGCGGCGGGCTGGTCGCTGAAATACCGCAGGATGTTCAGGGCGTTGTCGGCATCTGTTAAATTGGTCTTGCCGGGGTGCTTCCCCGACTGGAGGAGTTCGATGTCTGAGGCCAAATGCCGGCCCGGCGTCAGGGTCTCGGTCTCGCCCAGGACGAGGTTGCCGTTGACCAGTTTGTAGAGGGCCGCCTCCTGGCCGGGGTTTTCGCCGTATCGAAGTCCCTTTTCCACCCCTTCGATCCGCCAGGTCACCTTTTCGTAAAACAGGGTCTGACGCCGGTTTTCGTCCACGAAGGCGATCTCCATTCGGGGGGGGAAATGGTCGTGAACGACTGTCTTGTACATTTCCTGAAGTTTCTGGGCCATGGATCAGATCCTTTCGTAGGCGTAGGGGGTTTGAATGTCCTGGAGGGCGCATGCGTCGAGGTAATCGGCGATGGCCCGGTCGTAGGCCGCGGTGTGGTTGAAGGCCTTTCGGGCCAGTTCGAACCGCAATCCATGGCGGGTTCCGCCCCCGTTTTCCGCCATGTGGGTCAGGATCGTGTCGTAATCGGCCGGATCCACCACCGACGCCACCCGGATGAAATTTTTGGCCGAGGCCCGGATCATGCAGGGGCCGCCGATGTCGATGTTGCCCCGGGCCCCTTCCACGGTGACGTCCGGCTTGGCCACGGTTTCCTTAAACGGGTAGAGGTTGACCACCACCATGTCGATGGGAACCGCCCCGGTGCGCCGGAGATCCCCCTGATGATCTTCGTTGTAGGTTTCGGTGAGAAGTCCCAGGTAAATCTTGAAATCAAGCGTTTTCACCAGTCCGCCCTGGGTCTCCGGCTGGCCGGTATAATCGGAGACCGGGGTCAACCGGTCGTCGGCCTCCGGACCGAGGATCTCCTTAATCCGGTTGTAGGTGCCGCCGGTGGAGAAGAAGCGGATGCTGGGGTTCACCTCGACCAGGCGGGGGATGAAGGTCTCCAGCCCGGTTTTGTCGGAAACGCTGACCAGCACATGGTCGACGTTTACCAGATCGTCGATTTTGTCAACAACATTAATACTCATGGCCTTTTGCACTCAAATCATGTATGGTTGAAAGTAGCCCTTTTTAAGGGGGAAGAATACGGGTAACGCTTTAAAATAACCGTATATTATCGGGTATGCCCGTATCCGTCAAGTCCCATGTGGCGCGCCGCGCGCTTTCAGGTTCCTTTGATTTTAATTGACAACACCGTCGGATTCATCTTAGGATATAAATAGATCTTATTGAAATTATAGGTTATTCAGATTATTCTCCGGCAGGACGATATCATGGCGACTTCAGATATCCAGGAAAAGGCGGTGGGCGCGATGATCGCCATGAATGCGGCGATTCAGCGGATTCGCCTTTTTCCCGTTTCCAACCCCTCGACGGTCGATTACATCGACAAAGCCTACGAAGCCATCTCCGATTTTTTTAAAGACGACGCCCCTTTTTCCGTCCAAAAGACAGACCATGGCGTCGGCGTCTGCGGAGAGCCGCTGGAAGAGAAACTGCTGCGCAAGGCCCAGGTGGCGTCGTTTCTGGATCTGCTCTTCGGATTCGGCGTCCGCCGGCTGGTGATGGATCATCGACTGGATCGCCCGGAGTTTACAAAGTTTCTGGAACTTCTCACTGAAAAACCCGAGTCGGTGGAAAAGCGCGGGGGGGCGGCAGCCGCCGTCGCCCACCTGGATCATGTCCTGGTGGATGGCGGGCCGGCCGGGGAGAAGACCGGAAACGCCCCTGAGCAGACCCTGGGTCCAGCCGCAATCGAGGCGATGCTCTTTTCTCTGGAAGCGATCCTGGAGGGGGCGGACAGGGAAGCGGTCTGCCGCCATCTGGGCCGCGCCGTCGTTTCCAGGGACGATGAGACGGTCTGCAACTTCCTGTCCAGGAAAATGGAAGGCGGCTTTCGGGAACGCCTTCTTACGGTCATCCTGGACGGGATCGACAATGTCCGCTATGAACGGCTGCTGGCCGGCATACGGCGGAAACGCGAGGCGATGGCCTCCAAGCGTGGGATCTCCGCCCATGCTGAGGAGACGCCGTCGCTGGACGCCGTCGATGCGGCATGGCGCAACGTGACGCGATCGGCTCGGGGAAAACGGTTGCTCGAATCGATGAACCGCGGTGCGAATAACCGGATCAAATCCGGCATGGAACGCCTCTTTAAAAGCGAAAAAACGGTCTTTCAGGATACCGAATTCCTTATGACGCTGCCCGATGTCATCGATCGATTTCTGGCCAAAGGGAATCAGAACGCGATGGAAGGCGTTATCGAACGCCTTTCTGAAGCGCTGCTCAGCGAAGGCCGGCAAGTGCGGGCCGACATCGCCCCGATTCTTTCCCGGACCATGGATCGCCTGATGGCGGATTCGGACCATGAAGCGCTGATGCTGACGCTGTCCTATAAATTGGCCGGCTGGGTCCGGACCGAAACGGAGATGAGTCGGACCTACGGGAGGGTCTGCTCTCAGCTTCGGGATGTCGCGCGCCTCTTGATCCAAAACGAAAAATTCGACAGTTGCCGTCATATTCTGAAAATCTTCAATTTCATCCATGCCGGCAGGGTCCGGAAAGAGGAAGGGATGGTCGTCGCCGCCCGGAAAGCGCTGGAGGAGATCGCCGCTCCCCAGTTGACCGCGGTCTACCTGGAGAATCTCCTGTCCGGCGATGAAGGCGCCCGGAAACAGGCCACGGACCGGCTGGTCCTGCTGGGGGCCGGCGCGATGGATGCGTTGCTGCATCGATTGGGGGAGAGTCCCGCCAGAAAAGAACGGTCCCGCATCATCCGGGTGATTTATCTGATGGGAAAGACGGCCCTGCCGAAACTCGAAGAGGCCGTGGCTCAGGAGGCCCCATGGTATTATGTCCGGAATCTGATTCTGTTGTTCGGGAAGTTTGGAACCGAGGCGCATCTGCCGACCATCACTCCGTTTCTGGAACATCGGGATCTGCGGGTGCGGCGGGAGGCCCTGAACAGCATTTACGCCATCGGCGGACAGGAAGGCCGGCGGCGCGTGCTCGAGGCCCTTCCCCAGGCAGATGACGAGTTGAAACTCAACATCATCGGTCTGCTGGGGGCCTGGCAGGAACGGGAAGCGGTTTACCCGCTTCTGAAGCTCCTTGAGTCGGAGGCCCTGAACGCATCCAAATTGAAAAATGAACTGGCAGTGCGGATCTGCAACGCGCTGGCCGGCATCGGCGCGCCTGAAGCCCTTCCGCTGCTGCGCGAGATCGCCGAAGACCGGAAAAAAGGCATGTTCGCCGCCGGCAAAGGCTTCGGCGGCGCCGTGGGCGCGGCCGCCCAAACTGCCATCAATGCCATTGAACGGAAAGCGGCGTCGTCGAGCCCGAAAAGAAATGGACCCGACGCGTCGAACCCGCACCGCAAAAGCGGAAAAGAAGGGGCGGTGGAATAAGCGATTGGCGCGTAGACCATCCAACGGAGATGCAGGATGCTGGAATCAGAGCTGAAGGCGTTTCTCAAAGGCGACAAGCAGGCGTTCGAAGACAAAAACGCTTTGGAAGCTCTTCCCGATCACATCCAACGGTGGTTGGACGCCTCGGATCTCATGAGCGCCGAAATCGCTGCAAAGCGGCTGGGCGAAAGCCTTCTCAGCGAAGATGCTTCGTTTTTGCCGGATATCGCCCGAGCGGTGAGCCGGGTGGGGGACCGGTTGCTGGCCCGCCGGGAAATGACGCTGTTCTATCAACTTTCTCATCGGGTGGTGATCTGGATCATTCTGGAGGCCCGGCTGTCCCCCACTTACGAGCGGATCTGTGATCAGTTCCGGGAGCTGGTCGCCCATCTGATCCTTAACAGCCAATTCGCTGAAAGCGACCATATTCTCGAAACCTTTTATATCATTCGGACCGGCAAGCTGAAAAAATCGCAAGAAATTCAAAATCTGGCGGCCAGGCTGCTGGATGATGTCGCGACGGACGAAGTGCTGGACATACTGCTGGACGAGTTCCAGACCAATGCCCGGGGAAAGCGGTCGCCTGCCGTCGATTGTCTCCTCCATCTGGGGACGGCGTCTGCCGGGCCGCTGCTGGGATTGCTGCGATGGAGCCCTTCCCGATACGAACGGGCGCGGATACTTCAGATCCTTTCCTTCATCGGACCCCAGGCCATCCCGGCCCTGACGCGGGAGATCGGAAAAGAACAGCCCTGGTTCTATACCCGCAATATGGTCCAGCTGATCGGGAAGGTGGGGAAGGCGCGTCACATGACGATCCTTCAGCCGTTGCTGAACCATAAGGATTTGAGGGTTCAACGGGAGGCGCTCCACGCGATCCACCGGCTGGGCGGCGACAAAAGCGAATCGATCGCCCTGTCGATTCTGCCCGGGGCTGACGAGCGCCTCAAACCGGATATCGCCCGGGTGCTCGGCGCGGTCAAATCCCGGAACGCGGTAGCCGAGCTGTTGCGCATTCTCCATTCGGACACGGTCCAGGAGGTGGAGGATCTGGGAGCATCCGTTTGCGAAGCTCTGGGGCAGATCGGATCGACGGAGGCTGTCCCAACGCTCAACCGGATTATCGAAGGCGCTGGAAGCACCGCCTACAACAAGAAAATTCGCGCAGCGGCGGCCGGGGCTCTGGTCAGAATCCAGGAGAAGACCGGCCGTAAGTCGGTTCGGTTGCCCTCCAAACAGAAGCACATGAAGCTGTGGGCGGGTCTGTACGACGCCATGTCGCGGGAAGAAGGAGAGGCTTTTTTCTTCTCTCTGGTGCAAAAGGACCATGAGCAAGAGCATCTGATCCTCAAACAGGGACACATGAACCAGCGCCTGTTTTTCATTGAGGAAGGCGAACTGGTGCTGGCCTACGACCAGAATGGAGAAGAGATCTGGGTCAAAACGCTGAAGCCCGGAGACATTGCCGGCGGAGAGAGTTTTTTTTCAGCTTCGGTGACCACCGCGTCCCTTCGGGCGGTGACCGCCGTTCGCCTTCATGTCCTGGAAAAAGACGCCCTCATGCGCTGTTGCCTGCGATTCCCCGAGCTTGAGGAGAAACTCAAGGATTATTGTTACAAGACGGGCAATATTCGGACCATCCTGAAACAATACGGCATGGAGCGGCGCATCGATCAAAGGATGGAAATCGCCGCCCGGGTATCGATCCAACTCCTGTCGAAAAACGGCCAGCCGGAGAGGAGGGCGACCCGGGGCGATTTGCTGGATATTTCAGCAGGAGGTCTTTCCACCCTGGTGGCGCTTCCGGCCGAGGAGGCCTGCCGGTTTGTGGAGAAGCGGATCAATGCGAAACTTGTCCTGGAAGTGGGCGATTCCCCTTTGGAGGTCGACGGGAATGGCGTCATCGTGGCGGTATTCCCGAAGAACAACAACGAATCCGCTTCAATCCATATTAAATTCGACCGGCGTCTTAACCGACTGCTCGGCCTTGAATCGATGATCCGGATAAAAGGCGTGGCCGAAGATTTCGAAGAAAACAGAGCGCCTGAGAAGAAGGATGATTTTTTGATCACACGGTTGCCGGAGTGAACCGCGCATCATCCGGTCTGTGCAGACAGCAAGGACATAAGAGACGGTGAAATCCCTGAAACTGGTTGACCCTTATAACCGGCACTTGAATTATCTGAGAATTTCGGTGACGGACCGATGCAATCTGGGATGCATCTACTGCATGCCCGGAGGGGGATGCGTCCCCAAACTGCCTCATGAGGAGGTGTTGCGGTACGAAGAGATCCTCCGCGTCGTCCGCGTCGGCGTGGAGATGGGAATCACCAAGGTCCGGGTGACCGGGGGCGAACCTCTGGTCCGCAAAGGAATTTATCCTTTTCTCCATGCACTGTCGGAGATCCGCGGCATTTCGGATATCGCCCTCACCACCAATGCCGTGATGTTGAAAAACCATCTCCGGGAGATCCGATCGGCGGGCATCCGGCGGCTCAATATCAGCGTGGACGCTCTAAAGCCTGAACGATATGCGCGGATCACCGGCCGGGATGCGTTCCAAAAGGTCTGGGACGGCGTCCAGGAAGCTTTGGCGGCCGGGTTTTCACCTGTTAAACTCAACGTAGTGGTACTTCGAGGGGTGAACGAAGACGAATTGGCGGACATGGCCCGCTTGACGTTCAGTTTGCCGCTGCATATCCGCTTCATCGAGTACATGCCCATGGGCGAGGGGCCGCTGCGGGTGGACAATCCGCTTCTGGGAGAGGAAATTCTGGAAAAGGTGGGGGGGGGGGGCCGGCTTTTACCGGTGGCGGCGGGGGAACAGGACGGTCCGGCGGTCCGGTATCGGTTCGAGGGGGCGGTGGGCGAGATCGGATTGATCCGTCCCATGAGCCACCATTTCTGCGCCCGATGCAACCGGCTGCGGCTGACCGCCAGCGGCCATCTGCGGCCCTGCCTGCTGTCTGACCGTCAGGAGGACGTCAAGGGCCCCCTGAGAAGCGGTTGCACCGACGCGCAACTGGCCGATATTTTTTTAAACGCCGTCCGATTCAAGCCGATTTCCCACTGCCTGGACAAACAGGCCGTAAAGGGCCGCATGTCCGCCATTGGCGGATAGCCGGAGCGGCGTCCGGCCGGCATCAGGCCAGTACGTGGCGGTCGAGAACAAAACAGGTAAAGGTTCCCCGGAAGACCTCGGTCTCATCCCGGAAAACCGTCACCCGAACCGGTCGTTTTTTTCCGGAAGGGGGATCTGCCGTCGCTTCGGCGGTCACCATTTCTCCCACGGAAACCGGTTTCAGAAATGCGACATCGGCCGCGCCGAGCACCACATGGGGATGATTGACGGCGATCATGGCGGCATAATCGGCCAGTCCGAAGATGAAGCCCCCGTGGACCAGACCGGAAGGGTCCGCCGCCATATCCTCTGTGGCGCGCAGCGCCACCCGGCTGAACCCCGCCTCCACCTGGAGGGGTTTTCCGCAAAGGCGCTGATCGATGCGCTGGTGGGTATCGATTTCCATGCCGTTAGTCCGTTTCCACCCCTATGGCATCCTGACCGGGGCGTAGGGGGCCGCGGCCCGATCTTCTCGTGAATAAATCGATGCCGAGGCGTCATCCGGCGAAAAGACGTCCGGCGGCGCCGGCTGAAAGGCGACTAACAGAAAAAAGACCAGGGTGAAAAAGGCGGCGCCTGCGGCCGCTCTCAATGTGTGGTCCGGCATATGTTGATTCCTCCGTATGGCGGTTCGGTGACCTGTTTGATGAAAAAACGATTCATAACGGCGACACCATACCCCATGACCCGGACGACGTCAAGAAAGGAACGCAACTTTCCGAAAGCTTCTTGACTACG
>JAABTD010000138.1 GCA_011390065.1 Desulfobacteraceae bacterium | reverse complement strand
TGGGCGCCACCCAGTGGGAGACCCTCTGGCGGGTGGTGGTCCCCGCCTCCATCTCCGGCATCGCCACATCCGTCATCCTCGGGATATCCCGGGCCGTGGGCGAGACCATGGTGGTGCTCATGGTGGCCGGCGGCGCCGCCATGGTCCCCTCTTCCATATTCGATCCGGTGCGGCCCATGCCCGCCAGCATCGCCGCCGAAATGGCGGAAGCGCCTTTCCGCGGCGATCATTACTACGCCCTGTTCGCCACCGGCATCGTCCTGTTTCTGTTCACCCTCTTTTTCAACATCATCGCGGACATCATCGCCACCCGATACCGGCAGGTGGGAGAGGCGTCACTTTAATGAGGAACACCAAAATGGACATTACCCAGGAAGAATACGCCGAAGCGGGGCCGGAAAAGGAGCAAAAGACCAACGCAGCGGACCGACCTCCCAAAGCCGAGCGGACCCCGTCGATCATTCATCAAACCGCGGTTCGAAAGCAGCGGCGACGACGCTTGATCCAGAAGGCCATTTTTTCCGTTTTCCGGCTGTCCGCGGTAATCAACGCGCTGGCGCTCTTCATCATCATCTATTTCATGGTAAAAAACGGCATCGGCGCCATCTCGTGGGAGTTTCTCTCCGAGGCGCCCAGGGAATCCATGACGAAGGGGGGCATCCTCCCCTGCATCGTGGGCACCATCCTTCTGGGAGTCGGGGCCATCCTTGTGGCCATGCCCATCGGCGTGGCCTCGGCCATCTACCTGAACGAATACGCCCGGCCGGGCAAGGTGCTGCGGACGATCCGTCTTGGCATCAACAATCTGGCCGGCGTGCCCTCCGTCGTTTTCGGGCTTTTCGGGCTGGCGTTTTTCGTCATCTACCTGAATATGGGCGTCAGCATCCTGGCGGGCGCCCTCACCTTAGGCGCCATGAGCCTGCCGGTGGTCATCGGGTCCACCGAGGAGGCGCTCAAATCGGTGCCCGACACCTACCGGGAGGCATCCCTGGGGCTGGGGGCCACCAAATGGCAGACCATCTACCGGGTGGTGCTGCCGACGGCCCTGCCGGGCGTCCTCACCGGGGGCATTCTGGGGCTGAGCCGGGCCGCCGGCGAGACGGCCCCCATCATGTTCACCGCCGCCGTCTTTTTCACGCCGGACCTGCCGGAATCCATCTTCAGCGAGATCATGGCGCTTCCGTATCATATTTACGTGCTGGCCACGGCCGGGACCGAGATCGAGGCGACCCGACCCCTCCAGTACGGCACCGCACTGGTGTTGATCACCCTGGTTCTCGGCATGAATCTCATCGCCATCGTCTGGCGGGCCCGACTCCGTAAACGGCTGAAGGGATAACCCGAACCTCATAATTTTATTGGATAGACCATAGGAATACACGGATGAGCGATTCAAAATCGAACGGCGTCAAGATGACGTCGAAAAACCTGGACTTTTATTACGGCAATTTTCAAGCCCTCCACGATGTGTCCCTGGAGTTCAAAAAGCAGCAGGTCACGGCCCTCATCGGCCCCTCCGGCTGCGGCAAGTCGACCTACCTCCGGTGCCTCAACCGCATGAACGACCTGATCCCCATCGCCCGGGTGGAGGGGAAGATCATGCTGGAGGACGAAGACATCTACGACCCTTCCCTCGACGTGGTCATGCTGCGGCGGCGGGTGGGCATGGTCTTCCAGAAACCCAACCCGTTTCCCAAAAGCGTTTACGAAAACGTGGCCTACGGGCTTCGGGTCAACGGCATACGGGACAAACGGTTGATCGAACAGCGGGTGACCGAATCCATCCAGCGGGCGGCCCTGTGGGACGAGGTCAAGGACCGGCTCCAGGAATCGGCCCTGGGCCTGTCCGGCGGCCAGCAGCAGCGGCTTTGCATCGCCCGGGCCCTGGCGGTGGAACCGGAAGTGGTGCTCATGGATGAGCCGGCCTCGGCCCTGGACCCCATCGCCACCCAGAAGATCGAGGACCTGATTCACGAATTGAAGAAAGAATACACCATCATCATCGTGACCCACAGCATGCAGCAGGCGGCCCGGGTCTCCGACATCACCGCCTTTTTTTACATTGGCAAGCTCATCGAGGTGGGGGACACGGATACGCTTTTTACCAGACCGCGGTTGAAACAGACCGAGGACTACATCACAGGACGATTCGGCTAATGGAAAGGCGACCGATGATCAGACATCTGCAAAGAGAACTGGATAAACTGAAAAAACAGGTCCTGTCCCTCGGGGCCATGGTGGAAGACCGGGTTCACAAGGTCAGCCGGGTGATCGAAAAACGCGACCTGTTCGAGGCCGGCCGGATCATCAAACTGGATTACGAAGTCGACGAAAAAGAAGTGGAAATCGAAGAGGAATGTCTCAAGGTGCTGGCCCTCCACCAGCCGGTGGCCGTGGACCTGCGGTTTCTCATTGCCGTGATTAAAATCAACAACGACCTGGAGCGGATCGCCGACGAGACGGTCAACATCGCCCAGCGGGTCACCTCCATCGCCAAGCAGAGCAACGCGTCCGATTTCAGCCACGATTACACGCCCATGACGGAGAAGGTGGCCGCCATGCTTCGGATGAGCCTGGACGCCCTGGTCAACCTGGATGCGGACGTCGCCTTCAAGGTCTGCCTCATGGACGATGACGTGGACACGTTCCACCACGACGCCTACGATGATATCAAGTCGGCGATGAAGGAAAATCCCGCCGACATCCGGCATCTCCTCAATCTCTTCCTTATCTCCCGGCACCTGGAACGGATCGGCGACCATGCCACCAACATCGCTGAAGAGGTCATTTACATGATCGAGGGCGAAATCGTCCGGCACGCCGATTACTGATCCTTCCCGGCGTCTGCACCCATTGCATCCCTTCGAAAGGGCAACATCCATGAGTGAGAAAAAACGCGTCCTGGTCATATGCGGTCACAACAGCGCCCGAAGCCAGATGGCTGAAACTTTTATCCGTGAGTTGGGGGACGGCCGGTTCGAGGTGGAAAGCGCCGGGCTCGAACCGACCCGAATCAACCCGCTGGTCGTGGAAACGATGGCCGAGATCGGCCACGACCTGAGTCAAAAAGCGACCCAATCCGTGTTCGATCTGTTCAAGCAAGGGCGGTTGTTCGACTACGTCATCACCGTCTGCGATGCAAAAACCGATCAGCGCTGCCCGATCTTTCCCGGCGTGACCCAGCGGCTTCACTGGCCTTTTCCCGACCCCGAGGATCTGACGGGCAGCCGTGAAGAGAAACTGGAGAGGATTTACGATATTCGGAACCGGATCCGCGACAAGGTCGCGGCCTGGACTCAATCCCTTGGCTGACCCCCGCCGGACGATGATCACCGTTTCGGCCAGTGCGCAAAGCAAACCCGGCGGCTTCGCTTCGCGTCAATCCAGCAACCGGCCGAAATGATGATCAATGCCTATAACGGCTTTTACCGGCGGTTTGTTAGCAGGTTATTAGGGGAACATTTGAAATCTGTTAAGGCGAGTTATGCGGGCGCTTATGCGTCGATCTGTTCATATCACCCCAGGACGCTGGCCAGAGATGTGGCCAGCGCATTCACCGAATAGGGTTTTTTGATCACCCCTGTAAAACCGTAGCGCTCGAAATCCTTGATGGCCGGGTCTTCGGTGTACCCGGAAGAGAGGAACGCCACCACCTGGGGGTCGATGCGCATCAGATGATCCATGGTCTCCCGTCCGCCCATCCCCCCTCTGACCGTCAGATCCAGAATCACCGCATCGAAGGGCTCGCCGTTGGCAATGGCGCTGGCATACCGTTTGATCGCTTCTTCTCCGGATTGGGCATGTTCCACCTCGTATCCGAGATGACCCAGAATTTCTCCGCCCACGTCCAGCACCATTTTCTCGTCGTCCATGATCAGCACCCGATCTTTTTCCAGGGAGGCGGCCGAAGGTGAAACAATGCCCACGGGTTCGGGGACAGTACGCTCAACCGGCAGATAGACGCACATAACGGTTCCTTTTCCGGGCGTCGATTCGACGGCGATGTGACCGTTGTGTTTGGTGAGGATGGAGTGGGTGATGGAGAGGCCCAGGCCCATGCCTTTCTGGGTTCCCATGGATTTGGTGCTGTAATAGGGATCGAAAATCTTTTCCAGCTCCCCGTCGGTCATGCCCCTGCCTTCGTCCCGGATGGTGATTTTCAGATGGCGGCCGTTGGCGACCAACGACGACTTGGCGTCGGCCACGGCGGCATTTTCGATGTGAACAAAAATTTCCCCCCCTTCCGGCATGGCCTCCACCGCATTGGCGATGATGTTTCCAAATGCCTGCCGCATCTGGGCTTCATCGAATGCCACCTCGTACAGATCGTCTCCATAGGTCAGATGATGCCGGACATGAGGCTCGGTCACAGTGGCTTTCAGCACCTTCTGGAGCAGTGCGATCACCGAGCTTTTCCGCTTCATCGGTTCGCCGCCCCTGGCAAAGGTGATCAGTTTCTGGGATAAATCCTTTGCCCGGAGACAGGCGGCTTCGGCTTTTTCAAGGTGCTCCGGCAGCCGCCCTCCCCCGTTGACGCTCATCTGCGCCAGATTAATGTTGCCCAGAACCGCCGTGAGAACATTGTTGAAATCATGGGCGATGCCGCCGGCAAGAATCCCGATGGATTCCAGCTTCTTGGCCCTGAAAGTCGCATCTTCCTTCTGCCGCTTCTCCGTGACGTCCCTGGCCACGCTCACGATGCCCGTCAATTCGCCGTCGTCGCCGAAAACCGGATATCCCAGCACATAGAGCGTGCGATCGTGCAGCCGGTCGACGATTTCACCTTCCTGGACCCGCAACGTCCTGACCACTGCCCGGATGGGGCAGGCGTCGCAGCGCCTGTCGTTATGGCAAATGATATCGTGACAGTGTTTGCCCGCCATCCGCTCCCGGGCTGCCCCGACATATTCCGCAGCGGCCCGATTGGCCCAGATGATGTTGAAATCGGCATCCTGATAGGTCACGATTTCGGACATGGCGTCCAGCACAGCGGCTTTCTCCCGTTCGGAAGCCGTCAGGGCTTTTTCAGCCCGCCGCCGATCGGTGACGTCGTGCATCAGGGCCAGCACATGGGTCAGCCCGTCGCCGGTTTCCAGAACCGACGTGGAGATGCTGAGAATGCGCCGTCTGCCGTCTGCATGGCGGATCTCCCATTCTTCCGAGTCCAGGTCGAGCCCCTGCCGCATCTTGGTTATTCGTCCGACGGCCCTGTCGCGGATCTCCGGATCGGGGCAGACGGTCTGATACCAGCCGGACCGATTGATCTCTTCCAGGGCGTACCCGGTGATCTCGGTCATCTGCGGATTCCAGACCGTGAACCGAAGGTAGGGATATTCGGGGATCTCATGGCACACGCAGAGGCCCTCGGCGGCCCGGTCGATGATCGCGCTTAGAAAGAGGTTGGTCTCCCGCACCGTCGCTCTGTGTGAATTGCCGTGAACATGACGGAACAACCGATTTCTTATCGCCCTCAGAATCCGGGGCGTTTCAGCCGGCTTTCTATGGAAAGGCTCCAACCGATTCATTCGGATAACCATTCAATATCATGGAGGAATTTGTGCCATTTGGGCCTCTTGTCAAACGTTGGCCCCGATCATAACAGAAGGTCATATCAAAAGAAAGCGCTTTATGGCGGCGGCCGGCGGACCCGTTGCCGAATTAGGACTTGCGAATCCGTTCCGCCAATTATATAAAATCTAAAGGGTTCGCGGCAAAAAAAATCCAATCTGCCATGGCAGGAGGGCAATAAGGAGGAGTGAGGCATGTCGGAGCGCTATGACGTCGTCATCATCGGCGGAGGACCGGGGGGCATCGCCGCCGCCGTCAAAGCCGAAGAATCGGGGGCTTCCTATGTGGTGCTGGAAAAAGGCGCCCGGGCCTTGCAGGGGATCATCGACTCATACCCCAAAGGCAAGAAAGTCTACCCCACCATACCGAAATGGCTGGAAGGCCCGTTTCCCATCGACGGCCTCACGCCGCCGCCGGAAAAAATCCCTGTGGAAGCATATGTTCAGCAGGTGGAGGACTATGTCCGGTCCCGGAAACTGAACATCCGGTACGCCGAGGAATACCGGGATCTGGACGAAGACCGGTCCGGATACATCGTCCGGACCGCCGCCGGATCTTATCTTTCCAAATACGTCGTCTTCGCCTTCGGCAGCAATATCCCCAACGACCTGGGCATCTATGGAGAGGCCAAAACGGTGCGGCGGAACCTGGAAAATCCCCAGGATTACATCGGCATCGCCACCCTGGTCATCGGCGGCGGCAATGCGGCAGCCGACGTGGTGTCGGCGCTCTCCAAGGTGAAACGGGAGGCCGACGACCCCACGCCGGTCTACTGGGGGCACATCAAGGAAAAATTCGAGATCAACAAGGACACGGCCCGGGACCTGGGCGAGGAGATCCTGCTGGGGGGTCAGATCAAAATCCTGCAGGGGGCGGTCCCCAAGATCGGCGAGGTCGATTCCGAAGGCATCGATCGGCTCTACATCCACCAGAACCCCGGCGCCCACAGGAGCGACGATGTCTTCATGTACCAGGGCATGAGCTTTCCCATGAAAAACGTCATCGCCTGCATCGGCACCCATGGGCCGTCGGCCATCTTCAACGGGATCAATCTTCAGCAGATCACCTGCACGGGTGAAATCTGCAAGATCGCCCGGGAGGGGGAACAATTGCTGCTGCTGTCGTCCACCCTCCAGACCAGCCGGAAGGGCGTCTACGCCATCGGCGGTTCCATCAGCCCGTCCTACATGGAGATCCAGCCGGACCGCACCATCCGGGAAAAACGCCACTCCAACCTCATTTTTACGGCCGTCCAGGACGGCATTAGGGCAATGGAGGGCATTCTGGGGGCGATATCCGCGACCGCCGGCGGCGCACCCTCCGAATGATCCAGAAGACGACGGCCATGGAGACGAAAAAGATCAGGAAAAAGACCTGGTATTTTTTGGCTTCCTGGAGAAACGTCACCACCAGGTAACCGAACTGGTACCCCATGCAGCCGACAATGACCGCCCAGGCCATCACGCCGATGCTGTTCAACATCAAAAACTTGAGAGGTGAAAACCCGCTGGCGCCCACGACGAAGGGCGTCACGGTCCTGATGCCGTAAAGGAAGTGAAGAAACAGCACCAGAGCATGATCGAACCGGCGAAGCAGCCGGAAGATGCGCCGGGTTTTCACCCGCCATTTTTCGCGTTTTTTCAGAAACGCGATCCCTTGGGTCCGCCCCAGAAGAAAGCAGCACTGGGCCGAAACAACGGCCCCCAGAAACGCCGCAAGGATGACCCAGCGCATATCCAGGTACCCCTGTTGCGCCAGAATGGCGGCGGCCACGAGAAATGTTTCTCCCTCGATCATCGCCCCCGCCAGGAGTATCAGGTACCCGTAGGTAACGATCAGATTTTCAATGTTCAATACAGTGGGTTCTCGATATGGGCCGCATGGATCGCGGCGCGATCCGGCCGGGCTTTACCTCGGGCCGTCCATGCGGGTAAGAGGGGTGCTTTTCATCAAAAGGATAAAAATCCCGATGAGCGCCAGATTGATGCCGGCTGCCGAGAAAAATCCGTTCCGGAAGCCGATCCGTTCACAGACCTCGCCCATGACCGCCGAGCTGATCATCATGCCGGAATAGATGCAGGTATTATAGCCCCCCATGGCCACGCCCCGCAAGGCCGGCGATACGGACTGGGCCACCAGGGCGCCGATGGAAGTGAACGCCAGCCCCATGGCCCCGCCCAGCGCGATGGCAAAGAAAATAAAGTGAGGCGTCGTGCGGGACGCCCCGAACCCGGCCATGGAAAGAGCCAGCGCAGCCATGCCGGCGATCACCAGAACGGACCGATCGGCCACCCCGTCGCTCAATCGGCCGAAGGGGATGCGGGAAAGGGCGTTGCACAATCCCTGGGCGAAAAAAATCAGCCCGATGCGATCCACCGCCAGCCCCTGCTCCTGGGCATGGAGCGGAATGAAGCTGATGAACATGCCCAGCCCGAAACACCCGCCCAGGGTGATGATCCAGCACGCCGTCAGCGGCCGGTTCCGCAGCAATGACGCCAGGGTCGGCAGCAAATCCGGCTTCCTGGCCCCGGAAGGCGCCTCATCCGGGGGCAGCCGCTGCTGGAAGATGAACAGGTTGAGCAGCAATACGCCGCCGGCGATCCAGAACACCGGAATGAAGCCCAGTTTTCCCGCGAGTATGCCGCCGGCGGCCGGCCCCAGGCTCATCCCGCAGAAAATGGCGGTAGTGTACCAGCCGTAGGATCTCCCCAGATGCGTGACCGGTGAGATATGAGCCACAAACGCCATCATGGTGGGGCCGAAAGCGGCCATGCCGACGCCGAACATCAGATAGGCCAGGGTCAGGCTGGGAAAAGTCCGGCACAAGCTGAGGGAAAAAGCGGTCGCCGCCAGCAACAGCATGCCGGACCCGGCCAGCCGCTTCCGTCCCCATCGATCCGACAGCAATCCCATGGGAAGGGACAGGGCTGCGGCCATGAGAAAAAAGGCGGAATTGATGATGCCGATGCGGCCGGTGTCGATCCCCAGAGACCGGGCATAGAGCGGCACCACCGGCAGCCGGATAAACGCGGCGAAATAGCACCCGAAAGTGAGCGCGCACAGGAGCGTCAGCAGTCGGGTGTGGGCGTCACTCGGGCCCATGAACGGCGAGGCGCGCCATGTCCTTTTTCATGTTCGACAGGGCCTCGGCCAGATCCGCCGGCGAAACGGCCCGGCCGTTGGCTTCCGCCCGCCCGCACGTCTGCGCCAGCATTGTTTCATGGGTCTTGAAAAGATCGGCCAGTGCACCGCTGTCCATCCATACCCCGCGTTTCAGGAACCCGGGGCCCAGTTCCCGCACCAGCAGATTGAAGAGCTTGATGGTCACAAAACCTTCTCCATCCGAGGCGCAGGCATCGTTCGCCTGGTAAGTGATGGTGTCGCGAAACGACGCCAGAACGCCGCTGCGCCGCATGGTGGCCCCCACCAGCCCGGGCATGGCCGCCGAAAGGGCCAGCGCGGCGCCGTCGGTCACCGTGGTTTTCTCCACGTCGTCCACGGGATGGCCGTTTAGAAAAACGGTCTGGATGCGGTTTTCGATATAATCAGGCTCGATGCCCAGATCGTCTGAGAGGAATGACCGGACGCTGCATCCCAGACGGGTTTTTACCTGGAACCCCCGTTGAAGGAGGGGGTAGAAGAGGCTGAAGCCGGATGGCGAATTCAAGATCAGGTCTATTTGCATAAGGGTGGTCCTGTTTCCACATCAAACCTATTGATACGATTGATGCGATCGATGACGGTCTCATTTTTTGAAAAACAGATAACCGGCCAGCGCCACCAGGATGAGCGCGATGACCTTTTTGAAATTGGCGGTGGAAACGTTCTCCACCAGCCGGGCGCCGATCTGGGCGCCCAAAATGCCGCCGATGCCCAGAAGGATGCCGGCCCGGTAGTCGACATTGGCGAATTTATTGTGGATGATGAGCGCCGACACGGAAATCACCAGGATGGCCATGAAAGAGGTGCCGACGGCCTTCTGGGCCGTGTAGCCGAGGTAGAGCAGCAGGGGAACCATCAGAAAGCCGCCCCCCAGTCCGCTGAACGCGGCGCCGATGCCGACGCCCACGCCCAGAAAGATCATCAGGAATGGATTCGGGGTCATGTCGGGCCTTTCATCTTGTCAGGAGTTTTGCATTGCCTGCGTTCAAAACGCCGAAGCCGCCTGACCGGGGGGCGGCTTTTGCATCAACGCAACGTCTTTTTCCGGAATCTCGCAGGACCAGCCGAATCGCCGGGCGATGCCGCGCAGGGTGGCCCCACGGTAAAACACCACATGGGTCGGGTCCCTGCGGTAATGCCACGATCCGAATCGGGCCTCGTCGGTCAGAAAGCAGGTCATGACCGCCAGCCATCCGCCGGGCCGCAACATTCGGTCGAAACGGGCGAATTCCTCGGCCGGTTGATAAAAGTGCTCGATGGTCTCGGTGCAGGCGATGAAATCATAAACGGCGCCGAGCGGCGTCGGGTCGGGGAAAAAAAAAGGATCATACAGGCTCACCCGATGACCGGCTTCGCGCAGCATGCAGGCAAGGGCCGGTCCCGGGCCGCATCCGTAATCCAATCCCCGGGCGCCCGGCGGCGTCCGATCGAGCAGAGGATCGGCCAGTTTCGATAAAAACCGTCGATAGTTTTCGTCAAAGGGGTCGTTCCGGTGCTGGCGGTAACGGTCATGTTCCGCCTCAGGCGACAACCGTTGGTCCGGATTCAGAAAAATCGCCCGGCAATCGCTGCAACGCCGGTAGTCGAGGCCGTCCACCCTGGCAAAAAAGGCTGCCGAGCATCGGTTGCACACAATGCAGCGCCGCGCCGACGCCATCGAAGCGGTTTCCGTCACGTTATCCCAGCAGCGCGGCCCGCACCGACGGTCCCACCACGCCGTCCACCAGCAGGTTGCTGCGCTCCTGAAATTTCATGACCACCACCCGGGTGTAAGGTCCGAAAATCCCGTCGGGTTCAATGTCGTATCCGCGGTCCTTCAGGGCCTGCTGGATCACCGCCACGTCCCGGCCCCGCATGTTGGGGGAGGTCAGGAACAGGAGCCGCTCGCTCTTCACCATGGCCGAAAACTGGATGGAACGCTTGATCAGGGCGTCCGGGTCGCCGCACTCCAGTTGGGGAACCTGTCGAAAATTGTTGTACCGGAGGGATGACCGCACCCGCTCCAGCAGTTCCCGCCGACTGATGTTTCCGTTGCTCTCCCGCATGTGCTGGCAGTAATAATATGTGAAGGCCCCATGGTAATCGCCGTTGATGTAGGCTTCGGAGGACGTCTGATCCGGCTGGCATGCGGCCCAGATGATGTGCCTGGCCGTGGAGCTGTTTTCGCCGGTGAAGCGCCGGGTGTCCTTGAGGCGATCCTCTTCTCCCATCCAGCGGAACTGGATGTCTTCGGGCGGCGTCACGAAACGGGGCGCTGCAACGTCATCGGCCCCTTCGGCGGCGGCCGCCGTCGGCCCCCGGCCGAAATGGGCCGCATAGGGAGAGGTGTAAGGCGAGGCCGTTCCAATGGGGCCGGTGTCCCATCCCGAATGGCAGCTGTCCATGAAGACCTCCAGGGATGCGCCGTCCGGAACCCGCTTGAAAATGTCTTCCAGATCATCGTCCATGATGTAAAGGCCGTCCCAGTTCATGTCCCAGGGGCAGATCAATTCGTCGAGTCCGTCGCGCAGTTCATCTCCGTCCCGGTCCCTGATCTGGGAACCATGGCCTGAAAAATGGAACAGGAGGACATCCCCTTCGGCGGCCAGGTCGACCATCCAGTTGAGCCGGTCCAAAATCCCCCGTTTAGTGGCCCGGTTGTCCAGGACCACGCGGATGTCTTCGGTCCGGAACCCCAGGACGTTCTGCAACAGGTCCCACATGTTCCGGACATCGTTGCGGCATCCCCGAAGATTGGGAATCCCAAGGTAATTGTTGATGCCGGTTAAAAGCGCCCGTCTCGCCATGGATCGATCTCCTTTTATGCGTTTCTTGTTGGTCGCATCGGGAACATCTTCTTCAGGCAAATTAACAGCTTTTCCATAGGTTGTAAAGCTGACCTTATATTATTGCAAAACGATCAAGCAGTGCAACATCAATTAAATCACCGTTATATTGGAAAAGACTCTTGACATCATGCCAGGATGTCAAATAGTCTGTCACTGATATATTGACTTCGGGCGAGGAAATGAATGAATGACACTGACCAAAGCAAAAGTAATCGAAAATATTTACGAGGAACTGGCGCTGCCGAGGAAACGCTGCGCTGAGATTGTCGAATCCCTTCTTGAACTGCTCAAACAATCTCTTGAAAGCGGCGACGATGTATTGATCAGCGGTTTCGGCAAATTCATGGTTAAAGAGAAAAGCGCCCGACGGGGGAGGAACCCGGCGACCGGCGAAGATCTGATTTTACATCCAAGACGGGTGGTAACGTTTAAATGTTCCGGCAGTCTCCGGGAAAGAATCAACAGCGAGAAAGGCATATCGTAATGGAGAAAGAAAAGCTGACCCAGAATCAAATCGTCATCAACCAGTTGATGGAAGGAGATCCCCTGACATCCAAAGACATCGCCGAAAACGTCAGCAACGGCCAGGGCGGTGAGATGGATGTGAGGGAAGTGTCGACCATCATGAACAAACTCAATAAAACGAACCTGGGTCACTTCATCGAGAAAAAACGCAAAGGCAGGGCGTTCGAATATCAGATTGTCGATGAAGCCCGATATCTGACGCCCGAAGAGGCCTATGGGTTGTCATTGAAGATCGGAAAAGACCGCTATACGCTGGACAAGGCCCTTGAAGATCATCCGGATCTGAAAAAGTATGTGAAAGGGGCCAAAAAGAAGAAAACGGCGCCTTCTAAAACAAAACAGACGGCGCCGGCCAAAGCCCGAAAAGCTGAACCCGCCGCCGCTGCGCCGGCGAAGATCGAATCCGGCCCGGACGCCGGGACGATGCAGGACCTGTTGAAGGGGTTGATTGACATGGTTGCCGGCGATAAGGCGCTCAACATTAACGTGGATGTGACAGTGCGGTTCGTAAAGTAGGTCGGATGTTAATCCGGAAAGGTCCAGCCGTTCGGTCAGTGCGGTGAGAAAGGGGCAGGCCCGGCGTCTGCCCCTGAACACCCGGCTTTTTCCCCTGCATCCATCATACCGAAGTCAAACACACCGAAGTCAAACGTCCTCATAAGCGCCGTCCATATCGGCGTAGCAGCGCATTGCCGCGGCGCCGTTCCTGAAATCCTCCAACCATCTCTCATTCTATCAGCACAAGCCCTGTAAGCGATCCCATCGGCGTCGCCTCCGGATCGGTGTCTCCGGTGATCCGGTCCATTTGCCAACCGGCGATTTTCATCAGTTTGAACAGATTGACGCCATACCCGGACATCGACGCTCTGGCGCTGTCGGGATATCGGCATTCCCCGGCGCCGGAGATCACCCGGCAATCGGGGTGTTCATGGCAGAAGATCCGTTTGCACGACCCGCCGGCGAAAGCCCTGGCGTCATCGTATCCCATTTCCTTTGCAGACAACTCGGTCGCCGCAGCAATTTCGTGGAGCAGCCTGAATACCTCCCGCCGATCTTCCGATGGGGAGACCAGGATCTCTGTCGGTACATCAATCCTGAAAAAGATCGCGCGTTCATATTTTTTCAGAAGATCGCGAAAACCATCCGGACCCGATACATGCGGCGGGCAGCTTTTGGAAAGCCCATAGTTTTCGCATTGGGGATCTTTGCACATATCCGCCAGGTGATGTTCTATGGAGATGTCCTTTGTTGAAACAATTTTAGCGTCTGTTGCACCTGCCAGACATGTCTGTTCCACGAGTTTTGACAGCAATCGGTCTTCCTCTCTTGCTTTCTCTTTTGTTCACATCACCGGACGTTTCATGAAGGATGAATCCTTCACCCCTCGCGAACCCTTTGCCTGTTTCTATTCTATCGCAACCCCTTCACAATTGCTACGTGTTTCGAGGCCGTTTTGCGAGCGGTTTGGAT
>JAABTD010000355.1 GCA_011390065.1 Desulfobacteraceae bacterium | reverse complement strand
ACCTGGGGTCCCCAGAACGGATTCCGCTTGGACCGGCGGCCGAAAATGCAAATGGCCGGGGAGGTCTTCCCCGACCATTGCATTAAACCCAGGCAGCGGCGAGCGGCCCGGGATTTATGGCGCCGTGTTGATTAATACATGTCGTCGTCCATGCCCATGCCGGGTGCGGCGGCTTTCTTTTTCGCCGGCTTTTCGGTGATCATGGCTTCGGTGGTCAGCATCAGGGCCGCTACCGAGGCGGCGTTCTGAAGAGCGAAGCGAACCACCTTGGTGGGATCGATGACCCCGGCTTCCACCAGGTTTCCATAGGTCAGAGCAGCAGCGTTGAAGCCGTAATCGTCCTTGCCTTCCAGGACCTTGTTGAGAACCACCGATGGCTCCAGGCCGGCATTGATGACGATCTGGCGAAGGGGCTCCTGCATCGCGCGCCGAAGCACGGCGATGCCGTCTCGTTCATCGTCGGAGACCGCGGCCTTGTCGAGGGCGTCCACGCAGCGGAGGAGGGCGATGCCGCCTCCCGGCACCACGCCTTCTTCCACGGCGGCGCGGGTGGCGTTCAAGGCGTCTTCGACCCGGGCTTTTTTCTCTTTCATCTCGGTCTCGGTGGCCGCGCCGATGTTGATCACCGCCACGCCGCCCACCAGCTTGGCTAGTCGCTCCTGGAGCTTTTCCCGGTCATAGTCGGAGGTGGTCTCCTCGATCTGGGTCCGGATCTGTTTCATCCGGCCCTCCATTTCTTTCCGGTCGCCGGCCCCGTCCACTATGGTGGTGGTCTCTTTATCGATCCGAATGGTTTTGCACCGGCCCAGTTCGTTGAGGCCGATGTTTTCCAGCTTGACGCCCAGATCTTCGGAGATGACCTGGCCGCCGGTGAGGATCGCAATGTCCTGGAGCATGGCCTTGCGCCGGTCGCCGAAGCCGGGCGCCTTGACGGCGGCCACCTGAAGGGTACCCCGGAGTTTGTTGACCACCAGCGTCGCCAGGGCTTCGCCCTCCACATCCTCGGCGATGATCAGAAGGGGTTTGCCGCTGCGGGCCACGCTTTCCAGCAGGGGCAACAGATCCTGCATGGAGGAGAGCTTCTTTTCATGGAGCAGGATGTACGGCTCATCCAGGGAGACATCCATTTTCTCGGCATTGGTGACGAAATAGGGGGAAAGGTATCCGCGGTCGAACTGCATGCCCTCCACCACATCCAGAGCGGTCTCCATTCCCTTGGCCTCTTCCACGGTGATGACGCCTTCCTTGCCGACTTTCTCCATGGCTTCGGAAATCAGCTCGCCCACCATGGGGTCGTTGTTGGCGGAGACCGTGCCGACCTGGGCGATCTCTTTTTTGTCCCGGGTGGGACGGGACAGGTCCTTGAGACCTTCAACCACGGCGGCCACGCCTTTCTCAATGCCGCGCTTCAACGCCATGGGGTTGTGGCCGGCGGCCACCAGTTTCTGACCTTCCCGGTAGATGGCCTGGGCCAGTACGGTGGCTGTGGTGGTGCCGTCGCCCGCTTTATCAGAGGTCTTGCTGGCGACCTCCTTGACCATCTGGGCCCCCATGTTTTCGAATTTATCCGCCAGCTCGATCTCCTTGGCCACGGTGACGCCGTCCTTGGTCACCGTGGGAGCGCCCCAGCTTTTTTCCAGCACCACATTCCGTCCACGGGGGCCCAGCGTCACTTTGACGGCGTCGGCCAGGGTGTTGAGGCCTTTGAGCATCTTCTCTCTGGCCTTGATGTTGTAGACAATCATTTTTGCAGCCATGGTGTCGTTCTCCTTATAATTTTAAAGGCCGAAGGCGATATTATGCGTAAACCGCAAGAATATCGTCCTGCTTCATGAAAATGTGCTCGACGCCGTCGATCTTGATTTCGGTTCCGGCATATTTGGCGAAAAGAATCCGGTCGCCCGTTTTCACCTCCAGCGGAATACGTTTCCCGTCGTCTCCCATTTTGCCGGGGCCGGTGGCCGCCACCTTGCCCTCCTGGGGTTTTTCCTTGGCCGTGTCGGGGATGATGATGCCGCCGGAGGTCTTTTTCTCTTCTTCCACCCGCAATACCAGCACCCGGTCGTTCAATGGTCTGATTTTCATTTCGCAAGCCTCCTTTGGATGCAGGAATGACGCTCCTGATCATCCGTCTCTCAGATTTTAATGGTTTAATATAAGGTTTGGGACGGATTCGGGCCCGATGGTCCGTTTCCGTCTTAGGCAGGTCCTCCCACCGACGGGGCGTCGGTGAGCGATTGGATCCTCTGCTGAAGAAGTAAGTCCTGAGCGGGGTTTGTCAAGGTGGCGCGGCGGGGAAAAACGGCGTTTTTTGCGAAAGGTCGTCCGGGCCGGACGCGAGGTCGATGTGGGCGTCTTGTTTTTTCGGCTTGCCCTTTCGGTCCACATTGAAAAATTCGATGATGACCAGGAGCTGTTCCGCCTGGGCCGCCAGTTCCTCGGAGGTCGAGGCCATTTCTTCGGATGCGGTGGCGTTTTGCTGCACGACGCTGTCCAACTGCTGGATGGCGCTGTTCACCTGATCCGCGGCCGTGCTCTGCTCTTTGCTCGTGGCGGTGATTTCCTGGACGAGGTCGGCGGTTTTCTGGATGTCCGGAACCATCCTGCCCAGCATCTCGCCGGCCTTTTCCGCCACGGCCACGCTGTCGCCCGACATTTTCTTGATATCGGCGGCGGCCGTCTGACTCCGTTCCGCCAATTTCCGGACCTCCGAGGCCACCACGGCGAATCCCCTGCCGTGATCGCCGGCCCGGGCGGCTTCAATGGCCGCGTTCAGCGCCAGCAGGTCCGTCTGCCGGGCGATCTCTTCGATGAACGATATCTTTTCGGCGATCTTTTTCATGGCCGCCACCGCCTCGCCCACGGCTTTGCCGCCCGCCGCGGCGTCTTCGGCGGCTTTGACGGCGATCTTTTCGGTTTCCATGGCGTTGTCCGCGTTCTGCCGGATGTTCGCCGCCATCTGCTCCATGGTTGAGGAGACCTCCTCCGCGGAAGCCGACTGCTCCGAAGCGCCCTGGGACATCTCTTCGGAGCTGCCGCTCATTTCCTGGCTGCCGGAGTCCACATTGGCGGCCGCCGTCTGGATCTCGGAGACGATTTTTTTCAGATTTTCCATCATCGTCGCCAGGGCGGCGAATATGCCGGTTTTCTTGCCGCCGTCCACGGTCAGGGTCAGGTCGCCTTCCGATATTCTCTGCGCGATGCCGGCGATAACGGCCGGTTCGCCGCCGACTTGTCTCTGGACCTCCCGTGTAACGGCAAAGGCGAGGAACAAGCCGATAACGATAGCCCCGATGGCGCAGGCCGCCACGATCATTCGGGTCCGCGACGCCGTGCGCTGATTTTCGGTCTTGCGCACCGCCATCAACGCGGTTTCCTCGCTTTCGAAATCATCCATGGTTTCGCGGAATCGATCGAAATAGGTTTTTCCCCGGGCCTCGCCGATCCGATCGGCCATGTCGTCCATCGTCCTGGAAAAGCCGATCTCGCGGCGCAGGGCGATGCTGGGTTCCGTGACGTTTTCAATCCACGCCCTGAACGTCCCCTCCATCTCGCCGAGCAGCTTCACCTGGGCCGGGTTGTCGTCAACGGACTCTTTGAGCGCCGTTGTCAGCTGGAAAAACCGTTCCCGGCCGGTATTGTAAGGCTCTAAAAATTCTTCCTTGCCGGCCAGCAAATACCCCCGCATGCCGGTTTCACTGTTTACGGCGGCGGCGAGCATTTCCATCGTCCGGCGGATGACAGTGTGGGCATGATCGACCCATACATCCGTCTCTCTCATGGTGGCGAGATGGGCTTTGTAGGCCGCGCGCTCCGCCTCGGCCGCTTTCCGCCGTTCGACCATCAAATCGGATTCGATATCCTTGAACGCCTGTATTTCCTCCCGAAACTCGTCGAAATAGGTTTTCCCCGTCTTCCGGGACA
>JAABTD010000137.1 GCA_011390065.1 Desulfobacteraceae bacterium | reverse complement strand
TCAATCCCATATGCTTGGTGACCGCCGCCGTCAGGGTCGTCTTGCCATGGTCGATATGGCCGATCGTACCAACATTCACATGCGGCTTTTTTCGCTCAAACTTCTTCTTCGCCATCTTCTTCCTCCCTCCTGCCGCGGGCGATCCATCATCCCGCATCTATCAATATTGTCAAATATTGTTCCAATATTGTCATCCGCAGGATACTCTCGCCTGCGAAAGGGGCTGTCGTATCCGGTTTCAGCCGATCCGGTTTATTACCACCTGAAGTGAGCGAACGCCTTATTGGCCTCCGCCATCTTATGCGTATCTTCTTTTTTCTTCACCGCAGACCCACGATTGTTGGCGGCGTCCAAAAATTCGCCGGCCAGCTTGGAAGCCATTCCTTTTTCGGAACGCTTGCGGGCAAATCCAATCAACCATCGCATGGCCAGGGCGGTTCGCCGGGAGGATCGGATGTCTGTCGGCACCTGATAGGTGGAACCGCCGACCCGGCGGGATTTGACCTCGACCATGGGCCGCACGTTGTCCAACGCCTGCTCAAACATCTTCAGCGGCGAATCCTTGGCCTTCGTTTCAATGACGTCGAAGGCGTTGTAAAGCAATTTTTCGGCGGTACTCTTCTTGCCGTCCCGCATGATCGACCGAATGAACCGGGCAACCAGCTTGCTGTCGTATTTGGGATCAGGATTAATGGGCCTTACCGGCACTTCTCTTCTTCTTGGCATTGATCACACCCTCGATATGCTGCGTATTGCGCGCACTGGCGCCTCGTTGACTCTGTGGGGCATTGCCCCTAACTTTCACTGCCTGCTTATTTAGGCTTTTTGGCGCCGTACTTGGAGCGGCCCTGTTTCCGGTCCGCCACCCCCAGGGTATCGAGGGTGCCCCGAACCACATGATATCGTACGCCGGGCAGATCCTTTACCCGGCCGCCGCGGACCAACACCACTGAGTGCTCCTGAAGGTTGTGGCCGATGCCGGGTATGTAGGCGGTTACCTCCACGCCGGTGGTCAGCCGCACACGGGCCACTTTGCGAAGCGCCGAGTTGGGCTTTTTGGGCGTCGATGTATAAACGCGGGTGCAAACGCCCCGCTTCTGGGGGCCGCCCTTCAGGGCGGGCGTATTGCTCTTCTGGGTGATCCGTTTTCTACCCTTTCGGACTAACTGATTGATGGTCGGCATGGTTTCCTCTTTGCGTAGATCCTGTAAACGGCATCCGCCTCGCTGCCACTCTGCTCATACAAAACCCCTTATGTATATAATCCTCGAGGGTTTGTCAAGAACAAAAAATCACTTTTCCTATCCCAATTCCACGTCTATTTTCCCGTAGGGAGGAAAGCCGGTGCCCGCCGGTATCAGACGGCCCATGATCACGTTCTCCTTGAGTCCTCTGAGGTCGTCAACGGATCCGGCGATGGCGGCTTCGGTCAGCACCTTGGTGGTCTCCTGGAAAGAGGCGGCCGATATAAAGGAATCGGTGCTCAAGGATGCCTTGGTGATGCCCAGGATGAGGGACTCAGCCACTGCCGGTTTGCCGCCTTTGGCGGCTACAGCCTGGTTTTCTTCTTCGAAATTCATCCGGTCGATCTGCTCTTCTGTAATGAAATCGGTATCGCCTGGATCCATGACCTTCACCCGCCGCATCATCTGGCGGACGATCACCTCAATGTGCTTGTCGTTGATTCGCACCCCCTGGAGCCGGTACACTTCCTGGACTTCATCCACCAGATACCGCGCCAGGGCAACCTCTCCTTTGATATTCAGGATATCCTGGGGCACCGCCGCGCCGCCGATGAGAGGTTCGCCTGCTCGGACATAATCCCCGTCATAGACCGCAATATGTTTGCCTCGCGGCACCAGGTATTCCTTTTTTTCTCCGACATCCACCGGCGTAATGGTGATCTTTTGCTTGCCCTTTGTCCCCTTGGAAAGGGAAACGTATCCGTCGATTTCGCTCAACACGGCCGTTTCTTTTGGTTTCCGGACTTCGAAGAGTTCCGCCACCCGGGGAAGACCGCCGGTGATGTCTTTGGTTTTGGTGGTGGCCCGCGGCAATTTGGCGATCACGTCGCCGGCCTGGACTTCATCGCCCTCTTCCACCAGGAGAATGGCGTCCACCGGCAGATTGTACCGCGCGAATCCGGAACTGCCCGGCAGCCTGGAGGTCTTGCCCTCCTTGTCCTTGATGGAGATTCGGGGGCGGGTGTCGCCGCTTTTCGATTCAATGACGGTGCGGCTCGATTTGCCGGTGACCGGATCCACCTTTTCCTGCAGCGTCTTGCCCAGCGCAAGATCGCCGAATTTGACCACGCCGTCCACCTCGGTGATGATGGGCGTCGTGAAGGGGTCCCAGGTGGCCAGCATGTCGCCGGCCTTGACGGACTGTCCTTCTCTGACCAGAATATGGGCGCCGTAAATGACCGGATGGCGTTCCCGCTCCCGTCCGGTCTCGCTGACAATGGCGAATTCACCGCCTCGGCGGTTCATGACCACCAGTTGTCCCGCAGCGTTCTCCACCACGTTGAGTTCCATGAACTTGACCACGCCATCCAGTCGGGCCCGGATATCGGCCTGCTCCACGCGACGGCTTGCGGTGCCGCCGATATGGAAGGTCCGCATGGTCAGCTGGGTGCCTGGCTCTCCTATGGATTGTGCCGCGAGAATCCCCACCGCCTGGCCGATCTCGACCGAGTGGCCATGCGCTAGATCCCGTCCATAACAGGAAGCGCAGACGCCGTACCGGGTCTTGCACGTGAGGACCGATCGGATCTTGACGCTGGTGACGCCGGCGTTTTCAATTTTCTCCACAGCCGCTTCATCGATCTCTTCTCCCACTTTGAGCAACGGCTCATCCGTGAAGGGATCAATGATGTCTTCTTCGGCCACGGTGCGGCCAAGAATCCGTTCTCCCAACCGCTGGATGACCTCGCCTCCCTCCATGAGGGGCTCCACCTCAACCCCCATGAGAGTGCTGCAATCCTCCTCCGTAACGATGCAGTCCTGGGCCACATCCGCCAACCGGCGCGTCAGATATCCGGAGTTGGCCGTCTTCAGGGCGGTGTCCGCCAATCCCTTCCGAGCGCCGTGCGTGGAAATGAAGTACTGAAGCACGGAGAGGCCTTCCCGGAAGTTGGCGGTAATTGGCGTTTCAATGATTTCCCCGGACGGTTTGGCCATCAGTCCCCGCATCCCGGCCAGCTGCCGCATCTGGTCCTTGCTGCCTCTTGCGCCTGAATTTGCCATCATATAGATGGGATTCAAAGATCGCGGGCCGCCATCGCCGCCGCCTTCCAGGCCGGTCTTCATCACCGCCATCATCTCATTGGCCACATCGTCGGTGGCCCTGGCCCAGATATCGACCACTTTGTTGTATTTTTCTCCCTGGGTAATCAGTCCCTCGGTATACTGCCGGCTGATTTCAGACACTTGAGCATTAGCAGCGTTCAGAATGTCCCACTTTGCCGGCGGGATGATCATGGCGTCGATGGAGATGGACAGTCCGCCGATGGTGGAGTATTCATATCCAATGTCCTTGAGTCGGTCGGACAGGATGACCGTCGCTTTGGGTCCCAGACGCCGGTAAATGTAATCCACCAGATCCCGAAGCGCTTTTTTGTCCATCACCTTGTTGACGATGGAAAACGTCAAATTGTGGGGCGGCAGACTGAGGATCACCTCCCACAGAAGAACCCGCCCCACGGTGGTCTCCACCCGCTCCCCATTAATGCGAACCCTGATCTCCGCATGGATATCGACGGCCTCTGCATCATAGGCGGAACGAACCTCGTCGGTATTGGCGAAGATGCTGCCTTCGCCTTTGGCGCCGGGGATTCCCTGGGTCATGTAGTAGATGCCGAGGACGATGTCCTGGCTGGGAACAATAATGGGGCTGCCATTCGCCGGAGACAGGATGTTGTTGCTCGACAACATCAGGACCCGAGCTTCGATCTGAGATTCCACCGAAAGAGGGATGTGGACCGCCATCTGGTCGCCGTCGAAGTCGGCATTGAACGCGGTGCAGACCAGCGGATGGAGTTGAATGGCTTTGCCTTCGATGAGGATGGGCTCGAAAGCCTGAACCCCTAGCCGATGCAGGGTTGGCGCCCGGTTGAGGAGCACCGGATACTCCTTCACCACTTCTTCCAGAGTGTCCCAGACTTCGGAGGTCTCTCGTTCAACGACTTTTTTAGCGCTTTTTACCGTGGAGACCACCCCCTTCTGCTCCAGCCGAAAATAAACGAAGGGTTTGAACAACTCCAGCGCCATCTTTTTAGGGAGACCGCACTGGTGCAGCCGCAGTTTCGGGCCGGTGGTAATGACCGTTCGACCGGAATAGTCGACCCGTTTACCCAGGAGGTTCTGGCGGAACCGGCCCTGTTTCCCCTTGAGGGTGTCGGACAACGATTTGAGGGGTCGTTTGTTGGTGCCGGTGATGACCCGGCCGTGGCGTCCGTTGTCGAAGAGGACGTCCACCGACTCCTGAAGCATCCGCTTTTCGTTCCTGACGATGATGTCCGGCGCGCTCAGATCCACCAGCCGCTGGAGCCGGTTGTTCCGGTTAATGACCCGGCGGTACAGATCATTCAGGTCCGATGTGGCGAACCGGCCTCCTTCCAGAGGCACCAGCGGCCGAAGATCCGGCGGCAGAACCGGAATCACGTCCATGATCATCCAGACCGGATTGATGCCCGATTTTCGGAAAGCGTCCACGATGCGCAGCCGCTTGGAAAGTTTCTGACGTTTGGCCACCGATGTCGTGGCCCGGATGTCCTCTTTGAGCTGCTTATGGATCTCTTCCAGATCCAGACCCTCCAGCAGGGTCTTGACCGCTTCGGCGCCGATCCCTGCTTCGAATTTTGGCCCGTACTGTTCCAGGGCTTCCCGGTACTTCTCGTCCGACAGCAGTTGTCCTCTGGTCAAATCGGTGCTTTTGGGATCAACGACGATGTAGCTGTCGAAATAGAGGACCTTCTCCATATTTTTAAGGGTCAGGTCCAGCAGGTTGCCGATCTTGCTGGGCAGGCTTTTGAGAAACCAGATATGCGCTACGGGCGCCGCCAGGTCGATATGCCCCATTCGTTCACGGCGGACTTTGGACTGGATGACCTCCACGCCGCATTTTTCACAGATCACGCCGCGGTGCTTCATGCGCTTGTATTTGCCGCAGTTGCACTCATAGTCTTTGGTGGGGCCGAAGATTTTTGCGCAGAAAAGCCCTTCCCGTTCCGGCTTGAAGGTCCGGTAGTTAATGGTCTCCGGCTTCTTGATTTCCCCGAAGGACCATTGGCGCACCTGTTCCGAAGAGGCCAGGGCCACCTGGACGCCGCTATAGAGCTTCGGGTCCTTTGGTTTGGCAAAAAAATCGTATAACGTCTCCAACATTTTCTCCTTTTTCCCCTACCGTTCCCCTTCGAGGAGACGAACGTCCAGGCCGAGGCTCTGGAGTTCCTTGGTCAGCACCTTAAAGGATTCCGGCAAACCGGGTTCCAGCACGTTCTGCCCCTTGACGATCTTCTCGTACATTCGGGTTCGGCCCGCCATGTCGTCTGACTTGACGGTCAGAAATTCCTGAAGGGCATGGGCCGCACCATAGGCCTCCATGGCCCAGACCTCCATCTCTCCGAGTCGCTGGCCGCCGAATTGGGCTTTGCCGCCCAAAGGCTGTTGCGTCACCAACGAATAGGGCCCGATGGAGCGGGCATGAATTTTGTCGTCCACCAGGTGGTGGAGCTTGAGCATGTACATGGCGCCCACGGTGATTTGTTCTTTGAACCGTTCACCGGTGCGACCATCGTGGAGGACCGCCTGTCCCGTCTGAGAAAGGCCCGCCGCTTCCAGAAGCGATTTGATCTCCTCTTCTTTGGCGCCGTCAAAGACCGGCGTCGCCATGTGAAAGCCCTCTTTATAATGTTCGGCATATGCAGCCAGCGCGTCGTCTTTCATGTCCGAAATCATTTTCTTGGCCGAGAGGTCTTCGTCCGATTCCGTAAAGAAAATTTCGGAAAACTTCTGCCGGAGCGCTGTGATGTTCTTTTCCTCCAGCATCCTTCGGATCTGGTCTCCCAGCCCCTTGGCGGCGCGCCCCAGGTGGATCTCCAGAATCTGGCCAACGTTCATGCGGGAGGGAACGCCCAAGGGATTCAGCACCATATCCACCGGAGTCCCATCTTCGAAATACGGCATATCCTCCTGGGGCAGGATCATGGAGACCACGCCTTTATTGCCGTGCCGCCCCGCCATTTTATCCCCCACCGACAGCTTCCGCTTCATGGCCACGTATACTTTGACCATCTTGATGACGCCGGGAGGAAGGTCGTCTCCTTTTTCGAATCGACTGACCCTGGACTCGAAGGTCGCCTGATATCGATCGCATTCAGCCTTATACATCTCCAGAATGTCGTGAACGTGGTCGGATTTGCCCGGGTCTTCCAGAGAGATCCCCTCCAGATGGGCAAGGGGAATATCGGCGATCATCTCCTCGTCGATCTCCACATTCTTGGGGATCAGAACCTTCTTGGACCGCTTGAGGGCCGCTGCCGTCTTCTGACCCACCAGAACGCGATTCAGCTCGATCCGAACCACCTGCCGCAGCACTGAAAAGGCGTCATCCCGATCTTTTTCCAGCTGAACGATTTCCTCGTCCTCGATGGACCGGGTACGGTCGTCTTTGTCGATCCCTCGCCGGGAGAAAACCTTGGCGTCGATAACGATGCCATCCACCCCCGGCGGCACTCTCATGGAGGTATCCTTGACATCGCCGGCTTTTTCGCCGAAGATGGCGCGCAGCAGCTTTTCTTCCGGGGAGAGCTGGGTTTCACCCTTGGGCGTGATTTTACCCACTAGAACATCGCCGGACTGAACCTCCGCGCCCAGGCGGACGATGCCGCTTTCGTCGAGATCCTTCAGGGCTTCATCGCCCACGTTGGGGATGTCCCGGGTGATCTCTTCCTTGCCCAGCTTGGTGTCCCGGGCCACGATTTCGAACTCCTCGATATGGACCGAGGTATAAACACCGTCTCTCACCAGACGATCACTGACCAGGATCGAATCCTCGAAATTGTAACCGCCCCAGGGCATGAACGCCACCGTTACGTTTTTCCCCAAAGCCAGTTCCCCCTGCTCGGTGGCGGGACCGTCGGCAATGATCTGGCCGGCCTTGACCCGCTGACCTTTGTACACGATGGGGCGCTGATTGAAACAGGTATTCTGGTTGGACCGCACGAATTTCGACAGATTATAAATGGTGACCGGGTGTCGGGATTTGACCGATCCTTCCATCTTGTCCAGATCGTGGCGCAACACGATGCGGGCGGCGTCAACATCCACGACCACGCCTTCCTGCTTGGCCACGATGGCCACCCCGGAATCCCGAGCCACCACGCCTTCAATCCCGGTTCCTACCAGGGGGGCCTGGCTCTGGATCAACGGCACAGCCTGACGCTGCATGTTGGAGCCCATCAGCGCGCGGTTGGCGTCGTCGTTTTCCAGAAAAGGGATCAGGGAGGCGGAGACGCTCACCAACTGGTTGGGCGAGATATCCATCAGTTCGATCTCTTCCCGACCCACCATCATGAACTCCCCTTTTACCCGGGAGGTCACCATCTGATTGACGTACTGATTGTCTTCGCCCACCGGTGCGTTGGCCTGAGCAATGGGATGTTCCTTCTCCTCAAAGGCGCTTAGAAACCGGACTTTATCCTGAACCGTGGCATTTTCCACCACCCGATAGGGCGTCTCGACAAAGCCGAATTCATTCACCCGGGCATAGGTGCTCAGGGAAACAATCAACCCGATGTTGGGACCTTCCGGCGTCTCAATGGGGCAGATCCGACCGTAATGGGAAGGATGAACGTCCCGGACCTCGAACCCGGCTCGTTCACGGGTCAGACCACCGGGCCCCAGGGCGCTGAGCCGTCGTTTGTGGGTGGTCTCGGAAAGCGGGTTGGTCTGATCCATGAACTGTGAGAGCTGGCTTGTGCCAAAAAATTCCTTGACCACCGCAGAGACGGGTTTGGGATTGATCAGGTCGTGGGGCATCAGAGCATCCACTTCCTGGAGGCTCATCCGCTCCTTGATGGCCCGCTCCATTCGGACCAGACCAATGCGATACTGGTTTTCGAGCAGTTCGCCCACCGCCCGGACCCGTCGATTGCCAAGATGATCAATGTCGTCCACCACGCCCTGGGTGTCCCGCAATTCCACCAAGGTCTTGGCGGTGAGCAGAATGTCCTCTTTACGCAAGGTGGTGACTTGGACCGGGGTATCGATGCCGAGCCGCAGATTGATCTTCATTCGGCCGACGCCGGACAGATCGTAGTAAGCCGACTTGAAAAAGAGATGATCGACAAAGTCTTGTGCGACTTCAGGAGTGGCCGGGTTGCCGGGCCTCAGCCGCCGGTAAATTTCGATGAGCGCTTCTTCCTTGGTCTCCACCTTGTCCATCAGCAGGGTTTTTCGGACGGAGTCGCTGCTGGTAATATGGTCGATGTAAAGCACCTCAAATTCATGGATGCCCGTTTCGGTGACAGCCGCCAGCATCTCTTCCGTCACGATGTCGTTGGCCTTGGCGATGAGTTTTCCGGATTCCGGATGAACCAACGGCGAGGCAACCGTCCGACCGATCAAATCTTCCGTCCCGACGGGAATCTCTGTAATGCCGGCGTTTTTGATCTGCCTGGCAGCGCGACGGGTAAAAATGCGGCCCGCTTTGACATAGGTTTCACCGCTTTCGGGATCCGTCACGTCCCGACTGGCCCGCTGTCCTCGAAAAAATTGCTCATTGAAAGGCCGATGCCACTGTATCTGACCGGTGTCGGCATCGTTGCGAACCTTGATCTTTTCGCTGTCGTAGAAATAGGTCAGCAAATCCTCGGTGGTGTATCCAAATGCCTTGAACAGAAGAGTTACCGGGAACTTCCGCCGCCGATCGATCCGGATATAGACGATGTCTTTGGGATCGATCTCCATGTCGATCCAGGAGCCGCGCACGGGAATGATCCGTGAAGAGTAAATGACCTTTCCACTGGAATGGGTTTTGCCTTTATCATGGTCAAAAAAGACGCCGGAAGATCTGTGGAGCTGACTGACCACCACGCGCTCCGTCCCGTTGATGATGAAGGTTCCCCGATCCGTCATCATCGGGATGGTGCCAAAATAAATTTCCTGCTCTTTGATGTCCCGGATGTTGGAAACACCGGTTTCCTTGTCCACGTCATACACCACCAGGCGGACCGTGATGCGCACCGGCAACTCATACGTCATGCCCCGGTGAATGCACTCGTCAACCCCATGCTTGACTTCGCCGAATCGATATGAAACGAATTCAAGCGAAGCGCTTCCGGTAAAATCTTTGATGGGAAAAACGGACTTGAATACCGCTTGCAAACCGAAATCCCCGCGCTGCTCAACGGGGGTGTCCATCTGCAGGAAACGCATATACGATCCCCGCTGCATGCCGATGAGATCAGGAATCTCGATCAGTTTGCGAATTTTTCCAAAATTTTTCCGAATGCGCTGATTTGCCACAGGCCTTTCCGACATGTCATCTCCAAGTTGGGTTAAAGGTACGGTTCGGAAACAAGGGGACGCCGCCGGTTCGGCGCCATCCCCTTGATGAATTCACCCGAAATGTCCCTTGACCTACTTCAATTCGATGGTGGCGCCGGCTCCTTCGAGTTGCTCTTTGATCTTTTCGGCTTCTTCCTTTACGATGCCTTCTTTCACCGGGCTCGGAGCGCCGTCAACAAGGGCTTTCGCATCCTTGAGGCCGAGGCCGGTAATCGCGCGGACCTCTTTGATCACCTGGATCTTTTTGTCGCCCGCAGAAGCCAGTATCACATCGAATTCGGTCTGCTCTTCAGCAGCTTCGCCCGGGGCTTCCCCGCCCGCGGCGGGCATCATGGCCATGGGAGCAGCCGCTGACACGCCGAATTTGTCTTCCAGTTCCTTGACCAGTTCAGACAGATCGAGAACGGTCATGTTGGAAATAAACTCAATAACATCCTCTTTGGTAATCTCCGCCATTTCTTCCTCCGAATCGTAAAAATGAGATTAAAAAATACGTCTGTTCCAAGCGGGCGACGGCAGTGCCGTCATCCCAGGCTGCCGGTTCAGGCCGCTTCTTTCTGGTCCTTAATGGCCACGAGCACATTGAGCAGCCCCTGGGGCACAGCGGCCAGAGTCCGGACAAAACCAGCCGGGACGCCGTTCATGGCCGACAGCAGCTGTCCGAGAAGGATCTCCCTTGAGGGGAGCGAGGACAACGCCTTGATATCGGCCATGTCGAGGATCTTGCCCCTCAAGACGCCGACCTTGATTTCCAGCTTGTCGTTCTCCTTGGCGAAATCCGTCAGGACTTTGGCCGGAGCCACCGGGTCTTCAAAACTCATAGCAACGGCGCTGGGCCCGGTAAAATGCGGCTCCAAAGCCGCAACGTCCGTCTCCTGGGCCGCCCGCGCCAGCAGGGTGTTCTTGACCACGCGATATTCGATATTCTCTTCGCGCAGCTTCCGTCGGAGCGCGCTCATCTTCTCGACGTTCAGACCTTTGTAGTCGGTAACGATGACGACTTTGGATCGACGGAATTTCTCTTGAAGCTCTTCAACGATGGCCTGTTTTTCCTGAAGCTTCAACGATCCCACCTCCTTTCGCAGATGTTCGTCCATCTGAACCACAGGCGGAGACAATGGCAGAATGAGGAAAGGAATGGAGGGATAGAACAGACGATTTTCATCCTAAACTCTTTTCACTCTCTGAAAAGGCATCCGTCATGCTTGCCTTTTCTGCCTCGGCAGGCCGGAGTAGGGGGATAGTTTCGCCCCATTCCGATTAAGCGATCGGCGCCTGCGGTCTTCGACAGATGAATAAATTAAACCAAAAATAAAGGACCGGCGTTCATACCAGCGGGTATTGCGGTCCGGTCCCGTGATCGCCTTTTGGAGCTACTTCATCAGATCCTTGACAGAAGCCATGTCGACTTTGAGTCCCGGCCCCATGGTGGTGGAAACCGCCATCGATCTGAGGTAAGTTCCCTTACTGGAGGCCGGCTTGAGGCGAACAATGGTCTCCAGGAAAGCCCTGATGTTCTGGACCACTTTCTCATCGCCAAAAGAAACCTTGCCCATGGGGACATGGACGATGCCGGCCTTCTCGACGCGAAAATCGATCTTTCCGGCCTTGAGTTCATTGACCGCTCTGGCAATGTCGAAGGTCACTGTACCTGTTTTGGCATTGGGCATCAGGCCTCTGGGACCCAGGATTCGACCGATTTTTCCGACGGATCCCATCATATCCGGGGTAGCGACCGCCTTATCGAAATCCAGCCATCCCCCCTTGATCTGTTCAATCAATTCGTCGTTCCCAATGAAATCGGCTCCTGCGTCCTGCGCCTCTTTTTCCTTTTCCCCTTTGGCGAAAACCAGAACGCGCACATCCTTACCGATGCCGTTGGGCAGCACCACCGTGCCCCGGACCATCTGATCGGCGTGCCGTGGATCGACCCCCAGTCGAACCGCCACATCAATGGTTTCATCGAATTTGGCAAAAGACGATTGGAGAGCCAGCGTCACCGCTTCATTAAATTCATAGCGCTTTCCGACCTCTGTCTTCTGTTTCGCTTCTATGTATTTCTTTCCCCGCTTCGGCATTTTAACTCTTCACTCCTTTTTCCGCTTCAGGCGACTTCGATGCCCATGCTCCTGGCGGTTCCCTCGACGATTTTGCAGGCCGATTCCAGGTCGTAGGCGTTTAAATCCACCATCTTCTGCTTGGCAATCTCCTCTACCTGGTCCCGGGTCACTTTCCCCACCTTTTCCTGCTTCGGTTCACTGGAACCTTTGGCGAGGTTGGCCGCCTTTTTCAAAAGGATAGCCGCCGGCGGCGTCTTGGTGATAAAAGTAAAGGATCTGTCTTGATAGACGGTGATGACGACCGGAATAATCATGCCTTCATCATTGGCAGTGCGCGCATTGAACGCTTTGCAGAAATCCATGATGTTGACGCCGTGCTGCCCCAGCGCAGGACCAATGGGCGGCGAGGGATTCGCTTTTCCGGCCATGACCTGCAGCTTGATTTGCGCAGTAACCTTCTTTGCCATATTTCAACTCCTAATTCTCACAAGATTCAGATGCCGACGATTCCTCATCGATATAGACCGGGCAGCCCTTGCAAGCCGATCTGGAACCCCAGCCCCCTGAAATAAGCTAAAGCTTTGTAACCTGAACGAATTCCAGTTCCACGGGAGTCGCCCGTCCAAAAATGCTCACCAGAACTTTAATCTTTCCTTTTTCAGGATTTACCTCTTCCACTGTGCCGTTGAAGTTGGTGAAGGGGCCGTCGATGACGCGAACCTCGTCGCCGGTTTCGAAATAATATTTCGGTTTCGGTTTTTCCGCCGTCATGCGGTCGAGGATCTTCGCTGCGTCCTCTTCCGACAGTGGAATGGGTTTTTCCCGCCCGCCCAGAAACCCGCTGACTTTATCGGTGCTGTTGACCACATGCCATGTTTCTTCGGTCAGTTCCATGTGGACAAGGATGTATCCCGGGTAAAACTTTCGAGATGAGGTCTTCCGCTTCCCTTTCACAAGTTCGACGACCTGTTCCGTCGGCACGACGATCTCCCCGAATTTTTCCGGGCTGGAAAAAATAGCGATGCGCTCCTGCAAAGATGCCTTCACCTTCTCCTCAAATCCTGAATAAACATGGACGATATACCATTTGAGCGCCACGCCGTTCCCCCTTTAAACTATTGAAGCACCACTCGGGCCAGAGCGGACAACCCCATATCGACCATCCCCAAAAACAGAGCGACAATCATAACCAAAACCAGCACCACCACCGTGGAGCCGACCGCCTGTTTCCGGCTGGGCCACGTCACCTTCTTCAATTCCGCTTTCACTTCACGGAGGAACTGGATGCTTTTGCCAATATACCCTTGCTGCGCAGGCGTTTTGGCGGTTCCGGAAGGCTTTTTGGGTACTGGCGTCGCCTTTTTCCGAATATCACCGACGGTCGCCGCTTTGGCAATTTCCCCATCCGTCTCCCCCTGAGGGGCATCTTCGCCGTTGGGTTTCCGCTTTTTCTTGATTGTAGGCTTCTTCTTGCTTAACCGTCCCATTTCGCTCCTAAAAAATCAAAAGCCCAAAGTTCTGCGTCAGGATCGACGCCCCGACCGCTGTCCCTTGAGCTTTCCATTTCCGATGAGTTGGCAGGCCAGGAGGGACTCGAACCCCCAGCATTCGGATTTGGAGTCCGACGCTCTACCATTAGAGCTACTGGCCTGCACGCGCAACCCGCTGCCCGCCGATCTTTTCTGCAGCAGGCGTCTGGAGACTGACCGATCGGCTTCAGAGCCTATTTCGTCTCGCGATGAGGCGTGTGGGTTCTGCAGAATCGGCAGTATTTCTTGAATTCCAGTTTATCCGGCGTCGTACGCTTGTTCTTTGTAGTCGTATAGTTTTTTTGTTTACATGCCGTACATGTAAGGGTCACATTCACTCTCACTGGACAACTCCTCCGCCGCTCTTCTGCCGGCTATTCAACGATATCACTGACGACGCCGGCGCCCACGGTGCGGCCGCCCTCGCGGATAGCGAACCGCAGTTCCTTTTCCATCGCGATCGGGGTGATCAGATCCGCCTCGATCGTCACGTTGTCGCCGGGCATGACCATCTCAA
>JAABTD010000354.1 GCA_011390065.1 Desulfobacteraceae bacterium | reverse complement strand
ATCGATCTCCAGGGCGCCGCGTCAGCCAAACTGCTGGCAAAAATGTTGGCGGACCCGGACAAAACTTTTGACGCCATGCCCTATTTCTCTTTTAAAGGCGGCTTCGGCCCCCTGGCCTCCGCCCTGGACGACGTCAAAACCGACGACGGCGCGCCCATTCTCCTGTCCCGCAGCGGTTACACCGGCGAATTCGGCTTCGAAATCTTCGCCCAACCGGAGCATATCGTCCCGCTCTGGGAGCGGATTCTGGATCTCGGCGCGCCCAAAGGGTTGCTGACCTGCGGACTGGCGGCCCGGGATTCCCTGCGGGCCGGGGCCGTTCTGCCGCTTTCCCATCAGGATATCGGCCACTGGCCCTTTATCAACCATCCCTGGCCCTTCGCCCTGCCCTTTACCCCCGACGGCAAACAGTTCACCAAGGATTTCATCGGAGCGGCCGCCCTGCTGAGCGCGTCCGATCCGGATCATACCCTCCCCTTTGTGGGAAAAGACCTCCGGAAGGTGGATACGGATTCCGCGACGGTTTACGACACTGACGGCAACCGTCTGGGCGAGGTGCTCACCTGCGCCACCGACATGGGCATCGGATGGGCTGACGGCCGAATTTACAGTATCGCCAGCCCGGATCGACCGGCGGATTTCAAACCCAGAGGGCTCTGTTGCGGCTTTATCAGAATCAACCGATCCCTGGCCGCAGGCCGGGAAGTGGAACTCCGAGACAAACGGCGCAAAATCCGGGTGACCATTGCGGACGACATCCGCCCCGACCGGACCGCGCGCCGCCCGCTGAAAGAGATGCGTTAACCCCGAATTATCTTAACCAGGTCCATCTTAACCAGAAACCAAGGAGGCAGGAGATGAAGGAAATCAGCGAACTGACGTTCCCGGAGGAAATGAAGTACAACAAAAGCCACGAATGGGCGAAACCCGACGGCGACACGGTGCGCATCGGCATCACCGATTACGCCCAGGACCAGTTGGGCGACATCGTTTTCGTGGAACTGCCCCAGGCGGGGGAGACCTTCGACAAGGGCGACGAGTTCGGCACGGTGGAATCGGTCAAGGCGGTGTCGGAACTCTACATGCCCATCGGCGGGGAAATCGTCGCGGTAAACGAAACCCTGGCGGACGCCCCGGAAAAGGTCAATGAATCGCCCTACGAGGGCGGGTGGATGATCGAGATCAAACCCGGCGATCCATCGGAGATGGACGGCCTCCTGGACAAAAACGCCTACCTCGAAAGCCTGAAAGGATAGCCGATATGCGCTACTTGCCGCACACCCCGGAAGACATCGCCGACATGCTGAAGGCGGTGGGGGCGGGCGATCTCGACGATCTGTTTGCGTCCATTCCCCCGCAATGCCGTCGGACAAAAGAGATGAATCTGCCGGAGCCCCTCACCGAATGGGAACTCAACCGGCACATGGACAGCCTGGCCAAATCCAACGCCGACCCCACCGATCACAAGATTTTCCTGGGCGCCGGCATGTACGATCACCATATTCCCGCCAATGTCTCCTATCTGCTGGGCCGATCTGAATTTTCCACAGCCTACACTCCCTACCAGCCGGAGATCAGCCAGGGAACGTTGCAAGCCATTTTTGAGTACCAGACCCTGACGGCCCGGCTCCTGGGCATGGAGGTGGCCAACGCCTCCATGTACGACGGGGCTTCCGCTCTGGCCGAGGCCCTGCTGATGGCCGTCCGGATCAGCCGGGGCAAAAAAACCACCGTGGCCGTATCGGGCCTGGTTCACCCCCATTACCGGCGGGTGGTGGAAACCTATTTCAAGCCCACCGGCTTTAAAGTGGTGGAACTGCCGTGGAACGACGGCCGGACCGATTTTTCCGGCCTGGGCGATGTGTCGGATCTGGCCGCCCTTGCGGTCCAGTCCCCCAATTTTTTTGGGTGCATCGAGGATCTTGGGCCTGCTGCCAAAACGGCCCATGACGCCGGCGCCCTTTTCATCACCGGCTTCAGCGAGCCCCTGGCCTACGGGCTTTACAATAGCCCCGGATCCCAGGGGGCGGACATCGTCTGCGGCGAAGGGCAGAGTTTCGGCATCCCCAAATCCTTCGGCGGCCCGGGCCTGGGGATGTTCACGGCCCGGCAGAAGTTCGTGCGATTCATGCCCGGCCGGCTCATCGGCAAAACCACCGACCGGAACGGCGAGAGGGGGTTCGTCCTCACCCTGGCCACCCGGGAGCAGCACATCCGGCGGGAAAAGGCCACCTCCAATATCTGCTCCAACCAGGGACTGTGCGCCACCACCGCAGCCATGTACATGGCGACCCTGGGGGGCGAGGGCATCCGGGACCTGGCCCGGCTCAACTACGATCACGCCGAATATCTGAAATCCGCGCTCCGTTCCGCAGGGGTGGAGATTCCCTTTTCGCCGCCCACCTTCAATGAATTCGTGGCGAAATTCCCCGACGGGTTCGAGAAAAAACACGCGGCCCTTCTGGATAAAAAGATGGTGGCCGGGCTCCACCTGAAGCCCTATTATCCGGATCTTTCCAACCACTATCTCCTGTGCGCCACGGAAACCCTGTCCAGGGACGACATGGACGCACTGGTCAAGGAGGCGACATCATGACGCAACAGCATCAGCGACAGGGAACCACCGGGCTCGTGATGAACGAACCGCTTCTGTGGGAAAAAGGAAAGAAAGGGCGAAGCGCCTACTCCCTTCCCCGGCGCGAGGTCCCCCGGGCGAACCTGGACCCGGCCCTGACGGGCGACGGACCCGATTTTCCCGATCTGAGCGAAGTCGATGTGGTGCGCCACTACACTCGCCTGTCCCAGTGGAATTTCGGCGTGGACACCGGCATGTATCCGCTGGGCTCCTGCACCATGAAATACAACCCCAAGACCAACGAGCGGCAGGCGGCCCTGCCCGGTTTCGCCGGCGCCCATCCCATGCTGCCCACCGACCTGACCCAGGGGGCCCTCCGCCTCATGTACGAACTGGAGCGATTTCTCGTGGAGATCACCGGCATGGAGGATTGCAGCGTGCAGCCGGCGGCGGGCGCCCACGGCGAAATGACCGGCATGTTGCTCTTTTACGCCTACCATAAGGACCAGGGAAAACCCCGGAACAAGATACTGATCCCCGACACGGCCCACGGCACCAATCCGGCCAGCGTCTCGCTGTGCGGATTCAAGTCGGCGCCCATCAAGTCCAACGAACAGGGCGTGCTGTCGGTGGAAGACGTCGACCGGCTCATGGACGACGACACCGCCGGCATCATGGTGACCAACCCCAACACCCTCGGACTGTTCGAGGAAAACCTGCGGGCCATCGCCGACATCGTCCACGACCGGGGCGGCCTGATCTACTGCGACGGCGCCAACATGAACGCCATCATGGGCATCGTCGACATGGGATGCACCGGGGTGGACGTTCTCCACCTCAACCTCCACAAGACGTTCTCCACCCCCCACGGCGGCGGCGGACCCGGCGCGGGCCCGGTCTGCGTGTCCAAAAAACTGGCGCCGTTCCTGCCGGTCCCCCGGGTGATCAAAGAGGGCGAGCGGTACGCGCTGTCCGACGATTTGCCCAAGTCCGTGGGCAAGGTCCACGGGTTCTACGGCAACTACGGCGTGCTCATCAAGGCCTACAGCTACATCCTCTCCATGGGCGCGGACCTGAAAAAGGTGAGCCAGCTCGCGGTGCTCAACGCCAACTACATCAAGGAGAAGCTCAAGGGCGACTACCATCTGCCCTACGACCGCCCCTGCATGCACGAGTGCGTCTTCACCGACAAGATCCAGCAGGAGTACAAGGTGATGACCATGGATGTGGCCAAACGGCTCATGGACTACGGCTTCCACCCGCCCACGGTCTATTTTCCGCTGGTGGTGGAAGGGGCGATCATGATAGAACCCACGGAGACGGAGTGCAGGGAGGACCTGGACCGGTTCATCGAGGCCATGAAGGCCATTGCCCGGGAGGCGCGG